>NZ_JBRKIT010000037.1:0-170404 GCF_052983395.1 Sinomicrobium halophytocola | reverse complement strand
ACCCGTTGTGCATTTTAAACAATGCTGATCTTAATATTATTGATATTTCTGTTGAAAATGAATTTATTGATGTACTGAATCACAGTAAGTGCCGTTATTTTTGACAACACCCTTGTTTTGAGCCCTTCGAAGGATTTAGCATAGTTCCTGCGGATCATAAACTGGTCACATAGCTGTGAAAATAAAGTTTCTATGCGTTTTCTGGATTTTTTAAATACAAAGGGCTGCTCTCTGTAATCACCTTGGTTCTTGCGCATCGGGGTACTCAATTCAATTTGGTGGTTCTCAAAGAGGTTCAACTGGACTTCTGCCGAAAGATACCCCTTGTCCCCGAGCAGGACACAATCAGACAACTGCATCTTGATATCATCGAGGTAATTAATATCATGTACAGAGGCCGGGCTCAGGTCAAAACTTTGAAAGACCCCACCTATAGAGCACACCGCATGTAACTTATACCCATAAAAATAAAGGTTTTGAGAGGCGCAGTACCCTTTGTCGGGGAAAGCATAATCCTCTTCCCTGCATACCTTGCTGCGGGAGGAGCGGGAAAGCTTGCATACTTCCAAAGGCATACTGTCCACTACAAAGTAATCTTCAAACTCATTGAAATGCTTGGCCAATGATCCCCGTATCTTATCCAAATAGGGCATTAAACGTCTACGGCGACGGTTGTACACGCTGCGTTCAATCTTACTGGTAAGATGGTTGGGGAGCATCCGGAAAAGATGGTTTTCGCTGTCAATTGCCATATATTCAGCGGTTAAACATAAGCCAACTACTTCCAAATCACTCATCCGAGGGCTTCGCCTTTGGTAAGGAAGCAGTTGTTCTTCCGATATTTTTCTTAGTACTTCCAATATTCTTTCGTAATTTGCATTTAAGTTGTTCATCGTAAATGTTTTGTGGTAAAAACAATTTACTGACTATCAGTCAAATTGAACAACTTTTTTCTTTTTAAATCATAATGCACAACGGGTTAATATCATTTCTCTTGGTTTGAGAAAATCCATCGAGTCGTTTGTAATCCCACCACGCGGAATCTGATTTGATCCCCTTTTTGTTTAGGTAGATCAAAAGGTTTAGCCATGGTATTTCCAATGGAGTTTCGGGCATTCTCGGACCATAATGTAATTTACTCATCACAATTTTATCTCCGACCCACACTCCCTTTTCCATGGAGGAACTTGAGATATTATAGATGTCAATAACAAAGACCTTTATTGCTATTACCAGCATAAAGACGAAAATAATACTAGAAAAGGTATATAGCCAGATATTATTTCGAATATGGTAGAAAACTGAATTATTTGATATAAATAACAGATAAAAGGATCCCATGAACAAAATACCGGGAGCCATCCAATACAATCTTAAAAAGGAAGTAAATATGACCAAAAATATAAGGCCCATCCATTGATACAATCTTCTATGCCCTTTATTTTTCAATTTAGCAATTTCAGGTTATTTATAAAAGCCAATATTTTTGATCTTAGTCCAAAAGATTTAGAAAAAGTAGCACTGTTGATATCAATATTACGGAAATTCCAGAAAAATAATTGAATGGATCATCCCAGATTTTCCACGTAAAATAATCTGATTCTGTAGAAAGTGGTCTAAATCTGTTACACCAATAAATAAACAAAAAAACCAGGCTGGCATTTCTAAAGAATAAGAGTGCCGTTCCAAAAACTGTTGTTTTTCCAAGGGTATGATTGCTTATGTTAATGATATCGGAAACATACAAATAGGGAAAAATCAATACTGTTAAAACCAGGGCAAATCCCCAAATCAAAGTCAGACCCCATTTTTTCCCAGGTAATAAAAGTGAGAAAAAGGGCATTACTAAGAGTAGGAATTGCGTTGAAAGCACTTTACTAAAAATCAGCATAGCCATCAGGCTAAGCAAATAACCACCCCCCAACCAATAGGGGGCGGTTTCCCTCAGTATCTTTTCTTTTATTGAAACATCAAAATTTTTAATATAGGTAATTTTATATATGGCATATAAAGTTCCAAATAGGATTAGTATGGGGGAGATAAGAGAAAAAAAAGGGCTTACTGAAGAAATGATATTTTGACTTCCAAAGGAAGTTTCCAACCTGTAGTCCATTCCGAACCAGTGGAATAATTGGATAATAGTGCTATAAGTTGATTCAATTTGAATACCGCGACTATCGTGATAATTCAAGAAGGAAAATGCCTTCGTACCAAAATTGAATAAGGAAAGGGCAAAAAACAAAAAACAAAAAATGAACAGGGAAGCCATTGGGCGGGCTAGGTAAGATAAAAGTTTAAGATTCCCTTTTAGATCTTTTCTTATCATACCGGGCAACCAACCTAATAGCCAAATAGGCAATAGGACAATAGGAATCAACTTAAAAAAAATACCCATAGAAAGAAATAAAGCTGAAATTATCATATATCCCTTAACCTGGAAGAAATAACATAAAAAAATCAAACAAGCTAATACTAAATCCAATCGATCGTAAATAAGATTAAACATGAGGTGTCCGCTTATGACATATACAATGCATGAATAAATTAATTTCTTGAACTTATACTTATACATTTTGAGGTTTAATAATATCAGGAGTAAGAATATCAAACAATCGCAGAAAAACAAAGAAAGGCGGTATATTTTTTTGTAACTTACATTGTATGTATTAACATCCCCTGTGGGATTCATAAAATTATTAGGGAAGTTTATTAGAAATGCTGCAAAAGGGGGGTACTCCATATCTCTTACCTGGTAAATGGATAATTCTTTTTCATTTGTAAGGGATATTTGCTTTCCTATTTCTGCATAATAGTCCAAGTCCGTGAAAAATATCTCAGATTTCAGGATTATTATCCTAGATAGTATAAAGAGCATTATAGCCAAGAAAAGCAGGTACTTCATTTATATAACTATTAAATACTTCTGGAACAAGGATAGTATCGGAATCTACTTCATAATACCGAATAAATATTTTTTAATCACAAACACAGAATTAGTGATATTTTTTTTGTGAAAATAGTAAAAAAAAACTAAATTAGACATCGTTGTGCTTGTTGTTATAAAGCTAAAACGATTTAATAGAAATAATGCTTAACCAACCAGATCTTATTTAAAATTGAAAGTTACCGAACGTTTCTACTTTAATGGTATATCTCTATCATTTTTTATAATGATACCATTGGTTATGGTAACAATCCTGGTATTCATCCCCACGTTTTCCAACAGTTTCCAAACAGAATGGGATGATCAATGGGCCATTATAGGAAACCCCTTTGTACTTTCTCCTACATCTGAAAATTTAAAAATACTCTTTACCACTTTTTACTATGGGCAGTATGCTCCTATCAATGTGATTTTTTACTGGCTTCTCTATGAAGCCTCTGGTTTTAACCCGATGATTTTTCATGCCGCTAGTCTAATCATTCATATCCTGAATGCTATTATCCTGTATAAAATTATATCAAAATTCATCACTCAGATCAAACCTGGTTATTCCACTAGAAGGACTGTAGGTTATGCTTTCTTCACAGCACTTGTATTTGCCATCCATCCGTTACAAGTAGAATCCGTAGCTTGGGCCAGTGCCACAAAAGTTGTTTTGTATTCCCTTTTTTATTTGAGTGCGATCCGACTATACATTTATTATCTGGAAGATGGTAGAGCCAAATGGTTGTGGCTAATTGGAGTACTTTATATTCTGGCTATCGGTACTAAAGAACAGGCCATTATACTCCCTGTTTCCTTATTGGCTATAGATTACATATATGGCCGTTTCAGTCAAATAAGAATTGGTGTTTCGTTCTTCAAACAAAAAGTAATTCTGGAGAAACTAACATTTTTTGTTTTGGCCTTTGTTTTCTGGTATTTTTCGGCTAGTTTCAACGTAGGCAGTTTGACATTGGAAAACACCTATCCGTTAGACCAGAGGTTATTAATGACGTGTCAGAGTATTGTGGATTATATATTCCGTGTTATCGCACCGGTAAAATTGCAATTCTTTTATTTTTTCCCCATTGGCATAGGGGAGCAATTATCTGATTACTATTGGGTATATGCAGGATTGGTTTTGTTATTGTGTTATTTTGTTTATATCAATTATAAAAAAAATAACAAACTGATAATTTTCGGAATTTTATTCTTTTTAATTAATATAGCCTTAGTCCTGCACATCCTTCCATTACCCAGAAAATTTATCACTGCAGATAGATACATGTATTTGAGTATAATAGGCCCTTCCATTATTGGAGCTTGGTTTATAGATTATTTGATGTTAAAATTTCAAAACTTCAAAAATATTTTTCTGGCGTTTACGGCAATATATCTTATTTGTTTGGGGACTAAAGCATTTTATCAAACTCAAAAATGGAAGGATAGTGACAGCTTAAAACAAGAAGTAGAACAGCTAATTCGGGAGAGGTCCAAGATGGAAGCCAATGATATATATACCTTGGAATTTAAATAAGAACAGAATAAATAACATTTAAACTTAAACTAAAGAAAGGAGGTTAATAATAAAAACATGGAATACATGGAGAAGTACTACTATTAAAACAGTATCTTAAATTCTTGTCACTACTTGGGAATTGTTTTGATAAGACATAACTAACTTTTAAACATTTAAATTATGAAAAGAAAGATAAAAAGAATCATTAGTTATTCATTGAGTGTCATATTTTTATTCGCACTAATAACCAATATTAAAATATCATTGGACAATCCCTTTAGTTTGCTCAGTAACGATGCTATTGCCCAAGCTACCAGCAGTTCCGGAGATAGCGGACCCGGCGGCACCAGTGACGACGGCAGTTGTCCTAAAGTAAGTTATAAATCAGAAAACAAATCAACTTATAACGAATTTGTTCCCTATAATGGGGAGTTATGCCTGATTGTGACCTACGAAAAAGTAGAAATCCTATGTATGGGAAACGGTACGGTAGCTTGTTGTCCGGCCATAAAAAGTTTTAAAATCGTGGGAACTACCTTTGGTGCATGCCCAGGTACTAGTAGCACCTCCGGTTAACCTTAAGAAAAATTCAGGATCTAATGAGATATAGAACATTACTTTTTGCAGGGCTATCTTCGGTATTTTTTATCCTGTTGTTTGTAGGGTGCAAGGAAAAAGGTAGCACCGGACAGCAGCAAAGAACGCATTTTGATCTATCTGAAGGAATTGAATTGCAGGAAATTCAAAATACGGTTGCAGACACTCTTTTTCTTCAGAATTCAAAGGTTATATTTCTGGAAAACAATCCGTCATCAGTTCTCAATGAAGTCAACAAGATTTTTATGGATGACAATAAACTTTTCGTCTTAGACAAAGCCCTGTCTAAAGTGGTGGTTTACGATATATCCGGAAAATACTTGAATCATTTGGAGGCCATAGGCAATGGCCCGAGAGAATACACAGGGTTAATTGATATATTTGTTAATGATTCAACCAAACAGATTCATTTACTATGTGATCATCCGTTTAAAATTATGACCTATGACTATGATATGCATTACATAAATGAAATTAAAATTGATGATTTATACTTGGAATTTATTCAACAAGGAAATTATTTTATATGTCGCAGGGCAGAGTTAGAAAACAATATCCCAAATAAGTTTTATGTGGATGTCGTGGATGTACAAACCGGAGACATTATTAAAAGCTTGTTACCTATTGAGTCCAATACAAAGAGGCTCAATAAGCCAAAAATTCCCGGAAGTATGATTACCAAGTCATCTTCCATTTTAGTATCGACACTTGATAATAATTTCATTAATGAATTTAAGAGCCAAGATGATGTTTTGGAGAAAAAATATGACATGAACCGTCTTTCTTCCACGAATGGTCAAATTGTAAACATGGTGGAATCGGATAGCTTTTTGATATTTAAAACCGGAGAAGGGATGTTTTTATATGATAAAAAAGCAAAAAAATTAAAAGGATATAAGTATGGTATATTAAACACGGCTGATTTAAATGCCGGCCTGAGTGAATATTTACCTGTTGGGAATACCATTAATAAAGTAGCATTTATCTATTCTCCTTCATTATTAAAGACCGTTGAAAAAGCATTTAAAGAAAAGCAATCCAGTATAAAAGATTCAGGAAAGGTAAATAGAAAATTTCTGGACTTTGCTTCGAAGGTGAAATTTGATGATAATCCCATACTATTCATTTATGATCTGAATTGAGACCCGAGTTATTTTAACTTTAGACACTATCCCATAAAGTGTGTAAACTAAAAATACTTAGGGTTGGATTTTCACTTAAAGTGGTAGCATCTCATAAAAGGGTTTGTAAAGAAGTATTATATTAAGACCAATCCCGCTCTCCGAAGTGTCATATGCTCTGCATGTCTCTGACTTCGCAGCCCACAGCACATCAATGACAAACCAATATGTTACGCTCCTACTTCGGCAAGTGCTCAGCACAGGTCTCTGAGGAGTTTCCAAAATGGTGTTTCATAACGTTGAATCACATTTTCGTAACTTGTTTAAAGCCTTCTTCATTGACCAGGTCTTTACAGCAATACATAAAGTAAGACTTATGAGAGATTGGGATACACCTAAGAGTGTGTGTTTTTCGTTTTTTCTTCTCATTAAAGGTTTGGGCCGCGAAGTTGCAAACTCGCAGAGCGGGGGTCACTGGTTCGAACCCAGTAGGGCCCACAACAGTAAACACGAGACCTCCGAGAGTCCTGGGGCTTTTTTAATTTCTGCCTGGTACAACAAAAAAGCAGATCATGCCTGGTCGGTCTCCCCAGCAGAAGTATCGACATCCGGGAAAACAAACTCGTTTACGGAAAAATCCAGTATTTCTGCTTCCGGAACATTCCTCATTGTTTCATCGATCCCTTTGGCGAGTCGTAATTCCGTAGAAAATTTCCGGCTGGTGGCTAAAACCAGTCCGCCTTTGGACAACCGGAAAAAAAATTTACCGGAAACCGTACATTTTCGCGTAATGGTAAATACTTCAATATGATCCCTTATTGCATGTATTATCATTTCGCAATCCGATTTTTGTTTACAGGCGATACTGGTAAAAACAGGTTTTCCTTTTCTGGATGTAAAAACAAATTTATAGTCTCCGTTATGCTGTTTACTGATTACAAACATTCCCATAATTCATCTTCAAATTTTAATCCCATTAAATGGGTTTGATTTCCCGATGCCCTGCATCGAAATAAGCTAAGGTTTGCTCGTTTGATTACCGCGTGGGCTTGTCCCGAGGTAGTTGATTTCTGAAATTCTTTCCCATTTTTTCGGGGTCGCAAATCTAAAACAAAATAAGGTGAATACGGGACTGTTATTTATCACACTAAAATCCTATATTCCGGAAGAAGCCATCCCTGCTTTCCATCCAGTTATTTTTCTGTCCGGTGTACCGTTGTTTTACATATCCCAGTGTAATCACGAATTTCTGACAGGCATCACTCCGTATGCCCTTATAGCAATTGAAATATGTTGAGACTACATATCGCTACTTAAAACCGAGAAATGAATGACGGAGAACTACATACAACTTAAATAATTACCTAGAAAGTCCGGGAACGCACCGGAAAAAATACTATTTGAAGTCAACTACCTCGGGGCAATCCCGATATTATCGGGACGCGAGGCATGAGGCGGAAACTATAGATTACTTTTCGACGCAAGCGTCGGAGCATTTAAATCTCACTTAGTGAGTAAATTCAAAAAAATTCACCCACACTGCACGACATATTTTCTTTTCCGGAGAACAAAAAATCCACAAACACTTCTAGATCATTTTAATATAATTTTAACATTTGATTATCCGCATATTTTATAGATTAGCACTGTTTTTTTGATAAACAATATGACATAATTAAAGAATTTGGCAATGAAGTCCTGTTTATTGCCGTAATCATATATTTTAAAGTACGCTCTGAATTTAGTATAATTAAATATAATTAAGCTATGTTTGTCTGTACAAAACGCTGGTTCTACTTATTATGCAGCACTTTTATTTTCACCTGTTTATTACCACAAACTATTTCGGCACAGGGATTATCCCTCTACACGCCATATACCAGGATCTCGGTGCCGCCCGGAGAAACGATAGACTACTCCGTAGATATTATTAACAATACGGGATCTGTAAGAACTTCGTCCATAAAAATCTCGGGGCTGCCCGAAGAATGGGATTACGAGCTCAAATCCGGCGGTTACAGTATAGAAGAGATTGCCGTACTGCCCGGGCAAAAGAAAACCTTGTCATTTACGTTACACGTACCCTTTAAAATAGACAAAGGGACTTATAACTTTCACCTGACTGCTCCCGGTTATACTTCATTGCCTCTGGCAGTCACGATTTCAAGACAGGGGACATCCCAGGCCCGGTTCAGCTCCAAACAAACCAATATCGAGGGAGCTGCCAACTCTACATTTACATACAATGCCGAACTGCGGAACGGCAGCGGGGAAAGCGAGGCATATGCCCTACGTGCCATGGCACAGCGCGGATGGAATGTCATATACAAAGTCAATGGCAAACAGGTATCTTCCGTAAATGTCGAGCCCAATCAGACACAACGTGTGACCATAGAAGTACACCCCCCGGCGGAAGTAAAGGCAGGTACATACAAAATACCGGTAACCGCCAGTTCCGGAACTATTTCCGCCCGGCTGGAACTGGAATCCGTCATTACCGGGACCTACGACCTGGCGCTTACCACTCCCACCGGGTTATTAAGCACGCAAATAACCGCAGGGGATCAAAAGAAAATAAAACTGTTGTTAAAAAACACGGGGTCGGCAGCAATCAATAACCTGGAACTGAAATCCAAAAAACCTGCAAACTGGGACGTGAGTTTTGAACCTGCGAAAGTAAATAACCTTGCGCCCGGAAAAACCGAAGAAATTTACGCCACCATCTCAGTCGATGATAAAGCTCTGGCGGGCGATTATGTAACCGAATTACAGGCCACTTCCACCGAAGCACGTTCTGAAGCGGCTTTCCGGATTTCTGTAAAAAATTCAGTTCTGGCCGGCTGGGCAGGCATCTTTGTCATACTAGCCGCCCTGGGCAGCGTATATGCTTTAATACGGAAATACGGAAGGAGGTAGCCATGAATAATAAAGCGCCTGTTATAGAACTGAAGGAGCTTACCAAACAGTACGGAACGCTCACGGCGGTGAACAAATTAAGCCTGAATATAGAAAAGGGTGAGGTCTTCGGCCTTCTCGGACCCAACGGGGCAGGTAAATCCACTACCATACTCATGATGCTGGGCCTCACGGAACCCACCTCGGGCTATGCCGGAGTATGCGGATACAATGCCACTTCTTCTCCCATTGAAGTTAAAAAACGCGTAGGATACCTGCCGGACAACATCGGTTTTTACGAAACCCTTACCGGGCCGGAAAACCTTATGTATATGGCCCGTCTCAACAACATTCCGGAAAGTGAAGCAAGAGACCGGGTATCCCACCTGCTTCATAAGGTAGGGCTGGAAAATGCAGCCGGAAAAAAAGTGGGGGCATATTCGAGGGGGATGAAACAGCGTCTCGGGTTAGCGGACGTGCTCGTTAAAAATCCGGAAGTCATCATCCTGGATGAGCCTACACTTGGGATAGACCCCTCAGGTGTCCGCGATTTCCTGCAACTTATCCGGCAACTCAGCAAAGAACAACAACTCACTGTTCTGCTTTCCTCGCATCATCTCCATCAAATACAACAGGTCTGCGATCGTGTAGGCATTTTTGTGAATGGCTCTCTTATTGCCAAAGGAGAAATCCCCACACTTTCCAAAACACTTTTTGAGAGCGAACCTTTTATGATAGAAGTAGAAGTAAAACACCCTTTTTCCATAACCGGGCACCCACTGGAAGATGTTTTGTTAAATATGGAGGAAGTAAGCGGTATAAAAGAGGTAAACCGAAAAATTCATATCGCATGTACCGAAGATATCACTCCGGTCATCGCGAAAACTTTCGTAGATGCAGGACTGGATATCCTTTACCTGTGTAAAAAAGAATACGGGTTAGACGAGATTTACCAACGTTATTTTGAAAAAAGCCATGAAAATCAATACCACATTGCCTAGCCATTACCTGACGTATGTAAAACGTATTCCATTATTACAAAAGCGTACCGGAAAGAAGAGGACCAAGCAAAAACAATCACTCCACCCCTTTTGGGCCATTGTACAAAAGGAAGTCTCGGACCACATCAGGAGCTGGCGTTTTATTATTCTACTGGCCATGATAACACTCACTTGTTTCGGGTCTCTTTATATAGCCGTGAATAACCTTCCCGAAGCCCTGGCCAATGCCAAAGACCCCAACCGTAACTTCGTGTTCCTGAAATTGTTGTCCGCATCGGACGGAACACTTCCTCCCTTTCATATCTTACTGGGCTTTCTCGGGCCTCTTTTGGGGATAGGTATGGGATTTGACGCGGTAAATTCGGAACAAAACGGCGGCACACTGGTGCGCCTCATGGCGCAACCAATACACCGGGATTATTTCATCAACGCCAAATTCACCGGGGCATTAATGGTTATCGGCACCCTGTTTATGGCTTTAAGCTTTCTCGTAACCGGCCTGGGAATCCTGGTCACCGGGCAAATGCCTATGCCGGAAGAGTTTCTGCGCATTATAGGATTTACAATTCTCTGTATTATATATGTTGCCTTCTGGCTCAACTTATCCATATTATTTTCTGTAAAGTTCAAACGCGCAGCTACTTCTGCACTAGCTTCAATAGCAGTGTGGCTATTCTTCACCATTTTCTATCAGATTTTAGTGGGCATAGCCGCTAAAGCCCTTGCATCGCCGGGGCTTTCACGAACAGGTTACAGGGTGCAAAAGCTATTGGTTACTCTGCTGGATATTGCTCCAAGCAGGCTTTTTACTGATGCCACAACCACTATCCTTGTCCCCTCCGTAAGAAGCCTGGGGCCCCTGTCAATACAACAGATGCAGGGAGCCATTCCGTCTACCCTTTCCCTGGGCGACAGTCTTATGGTTGTATGGCCACAATTAACCGGACTTATCGCAGCAACTGTCGCATGTTTTGCACTTTCATATTATCTGTTTATGCGGAAAGAAATACGGTCTTAGGAAAAGGAAGTTATCATCCGGCGTATTTCCAGGTCTTTATCCAAAACCACCATATCCGCCCGGCATCCTTTGGCAATGCGTCCCAGCGTATCTTCACCAAGAAGTTTGGCAGGATAAGCCGAAGCCATCCGTAATGCTTCGTCCAGCGGAATTCCCACATGCTTTACGGCATTGCGTATACATGCTATCATATTCAGTGATGAACCGGATAAAGTACCATTCGGCAAAACATACCGGTCTTTGCGGAAAAGATGTTGATATTCCCCTTCGGAAGTCTCTGTTACGGCATCGGTAATAAAGAACAAACGGTTACCCATAACTTTTTTTGCAGTACGTACGGCAGCATAATCTACATGGACCCCATCACACACAATACTGGCCATGACTGACGGATGGTCCATTACAGCCCCCGGCAAACCCGGCTCCCTATGATGAAAAGGAGACATGGCATTAAACAGGTGCGTAGCGGCAGAAATTCCCATATCAAAGCCCCGCATGGCTTCGGCATAGGTGGCATTACTGTGCCCGGCGGCAAGAAGAACACCGTGTTCCTGTAAAAGTCTTAGCGTTTTTTCATCACATTGTTCCGGGGCGAGAGTCATCATTTTAAAGAGCCCCTGTCCCCTTTCTGCAAAAAGTTCAATTTCCCCGGCATCCGGAAACCGGACACACTCCCTTAGATGCGCTCCTCTTTTATCCGGGTTTATATAAGGACCTTCAAGATGTACCCCAAGAAGTCCTTTACCTCCTCCACGCACATATTCCCCGGCAACTTCAAGACCTTTGACAAACTTTTCCCTGGTGTTCGTAGCAAGGGTGATCATAAAATGCGGGCACCCTCCGCGAAGACAATAGTCATATGTAGCCCGAAGGGAGGCCACGCTTAAGGCATCGGAAAATAATTTACCGTCCCCTCCGTATATCTGAAGGTCCACAAATGCCGGGGCAAGGTACATCCCTCCAAGGTCTTCTCTCGAATATTCCGGGGGAATCTCCCTAAAGGGAATAACGGCTTCTATGATATTGTCCTTTACCAGAACGGCTTTCTCCGTTTCTACGGTAGTTCCGGTAAAGACTTTCGCATTTATATAGGCTATCGGCACAGGTCTCTTATTTGTATTGATGCATAAATATACAAAAAGTACCTGCGCCGTGCCGTGCCCATTACCGGGGAAAATTCCCGTGCTTACCTGGTTACCAGTTGTACGGTATTCTGCAAACGCTGTTTCAGCAGTATATCCTTTCCTTGTTCCAGTTCTTCCAGGGATTCCTGTGTAGCATGCCTTACGGTATAAAGCGATACTCCTTCTTCACATTCCACCTTAAACTTGGCTTTGAGGATATTGATCAGACCTTTCAGATTGTTGAACTTATTATCCGCACATACCGAAAAACTGATCGCGGAGTTCTGGATGACGTCAACTTTCATACGATGATCGTGCAGCAATTTGAATATTTCACTGATATTCTCTTCAACAATAAAAGAGAAATCCAGAGATGAAAGAGAGATCAGCACCTGGTCTTTCTTCACTATAAAACAAGGCACATGTGGTTCCAGGTCCTGCCCTTTACTAACACTGGTTCCGTGGCCGGTAGGATTGATAAAAGACTTTACATATAAGGGTATCTCCTTACGTTGCAAGGGTTGCAGTGTTTTCGGGTGTATAACGGATGCACCGTAAAAAGCGAGCTCTATAGCTTCGGTATAGGATATCTGGTTCAGCAGGCTCGCGTTTTCAAAATATCTCGGGTCCGCGTTCAAAACTCCGGGAACGTCTTTCCATATGGTCACACTCTCCGCATTGAGACAATAGGCAAAAATGGCCGCGGTATAATCCGATCCTTCCCGGCCCAGGGTGGTTGTAAAATTATTGGGGTCACTTCCCAAAAATCCCTGGGTAATATTGAGCAGGCCTTTATTAACCCCTTCGCTTATGTTTTGTTGCGTGTTCTCCCAATCCACATTGGCATCCCGGTAGGTTGCATCGGTTTTTATAAAATTCCGCACATCCAGCCAGGTATTCTTTATGCCCGTTTCCTGCATATACTGACTTATAATAGTCGTAGAGATCAGTTCCCCGAAACCGATCACCTGGTCATAAACAAAGTTATAATTAGGGGATTTATTCCGTCCCAGAAAAGAACTCAGTTCGGCAAACAACCCGTCTACCTTCCAGAAAACAGGGTGGCTTTCCTTCTCAAAAAGCTCCAGTAAAATCTCATTGTGGTATTTCTTGACCTCCTGTAGCGAACTTTGCAATTCCTCTTTGTTCTGGAAGTAGTTTTTTATGACTTCTTCCAGGGCATTGGTGGTTTTTCCCATTGCGGAAACTACCAGCAAGGTGTTATCATAACCAACCGTTTCCAATACCTTAACTACATTTTTCACCCCTTTGGCATCCTTAACCGATGCTCCTCCGAATTTAAATATTTTCATAGATTTACTTTCTCTTATAAAACGCAAAATTCCGTAGCAAAACAGCTGCTGTGTCACCGGTTATTTGCCCATTCGTATTTGCTCAGGTATTCCGGAAATGCGTTTTTTACAAACCGGAAACATAATTTTTTATTCCCTTTTCGTCAAGCTGAACTACGTTCCATTCTCTCAGCACCCTGGCGCCATTGTACTCATAAAACTTTATGGCGGGCTCGTTCCAGTCCAGCACTTCCCAGTTGATCCTTTTGACCCCCAGTTCATGACCATACCGGATCACTTCGGAAAGCAGGGCTTTTCCCAGCCCCTTTCCCCGGTATTTACGGGAAACTACAAGATCTTCCAGGTGAAGCGCTATACCTTTCCATGTGGAATATCGCGGATACACCAGGGCTATTCCCCCGATTTCCCCTTCGATCTCCGCAACAAAGCAATGAAAGGAAGGCCGTTCCCCGAAACCATCCCTTTCCAGGTCTTCGACAGAGATCTCCACTGCATCCGGCTCCTTTTCAAAAAGAGCCAGCTCCCTGATAAGGCCTAAAACACCTGGCATATCTCCTATAGTCGCATCTCTGATGACATATGGTACCATTCTATGTATTGTGTTAGTTTTTGTAAGTGTTCTAAATGTAACACAAAGTTATATAAGTATTTTTTAACCAGGAATAAATTTGTACCGAAATCGTTTTAGTTTCACAATTTTATCGATATTTGTGACCGCAACAACGTTTGTATCCTATACATATACCAAACTCCGAAGAAACAAGTGCCCAAAACGGAAGCATGGAGCGTGAAAACACACACATATCCCGGCAAAAACACTGCGGTAAGCGCAGTAACTTTCCGGGCTTTTTATTTATTACCCGCAGCAACTGTTATATCTACCCCTCCTATACGTCAAAACACCCATTATCACATAATCTATCATCTTTTTGAAGCGCATACCTATGAGAAAGAACAAGACCCTAGGAGAATTCATTATTGAAAAACAAGCAGAGTTCCGATACTCATCCGGCGAACTTTCCAAACTCATCAATGCCATAAGACTGGCCGC
This sequence comes from Sinomicrobium halophytocola, assembly GCF_052983395.1. Lineage (NCBI taxonomy): Bacteria > Pseudomonadati > Bacteroidota > Flavobacteriia > Flavobacteriales > Flavobacteriaceae > Sinomicrobium > Sinomicrobium halophytocola. The sequence continues at coordinate 155,839 of NZ_JBRKIT010000037.1, read as the reverse complement.
CAAAGTGGTGAATCACGAAGTTAACAAAGCCGGACTTGTGGACATTATAGGCGCTTCGGGCGATACGAACATACAGGGCGAAGATCAACAGAAACTGGACATTTTAGCCAATGAAAAATTTATTCAGACCCTTACCAACCGGGAGATCGTTTGCGGCATAGCTTCCGAAGAAGAGGATGATTTTATCTCTATAAACAGCAAGGACGAAAAACACCAGAACAAGTATGTCGTTCTTATAGACCCCCTTGACGGGTCGAGCAACATTGATGTCAATGTCTCCGTGGGTACCGTTTTTTCCATTTACCGAAGAATTACCCCAATAGGCACCCCGGTAACTCTCGAAGATTTTTTACAACCGGGAAAAAACCAGGTAGCCGCAGGCTACGTCATTTACGGCACTTCTACCATGCTGGTATACACCACCGGGCATGGTGTAAACGGGTTTACACTCAACCCTGCCATAGGCACCTTTTATCTTTCACACCCCAACATGCAGTACCCGGAGACCGGTAGCATATATTCCGTCAATGAAGGAAACTATATACACTTCCCCCAGGGCGTAAAAGATTATATCAAATACTGCCAGAAAGAAGAGGACGACCGTCCGTACACCTCCCGGTACATCGGCTCCCTCGTTTCCGATTTTCACCGGAACATGATAAAAGGCGGTATATACCTCTATCCGAAAAGCAGTAAAACACACAATGGTAAATTACGACTATTATACGAATGCAACCCCATGGCATTGATCGCCGAACAGGCCAACGGAAAAGCCAGTGACGGGTTCCGCCGCATACTCGATATACAGCCTGTAGAACTTCACGAGCGTACTCCTTTCTTTTGCGGCAGTATCAATATGGTTGAAAAATTAGAAGAATTTATGCTTAAGTCCCCGAGTTAAAGGTAATTGAATCGTTTTTACATGATTTTTGTTACCTTTGTCGCAAATTCATACCGTACAACCATGTCTAAGGAAAAAAATCACCCCGAAGCAAGTGGAGCTTCAGTGGATCCTACGTCTAAGATAGAGGCGATCAGGAATCTTATATTCGGTGAGAACATACAGGAATACAATTCCGAATTCGAGTCTCTGAAAAAAGATATCCTTCAAAAAAGAAAGGAACTACAGAACCTGATCGAAGATACCCGTACAGAACTCATGCAAACCATTGATAATCTGGGAACAGATGTCAATATTAGGATCACGGAGCTCGAAAATTCCCTCCAGGAAAAAGCGGATACACTGGATCAGAACAAAGTAGACAAGTCCACTCTCGGGAAACTCCTCATTCAGATCGGAGAAAAGATAAAGGACAATTAGAGACTGTCTAAATTTTGTTTTTGGAATATTTTATAGTGTATTTTTTTGGCAGACGAAGGTATTTTGAGGCACATAGCCATAGCTACGTGGCGAAAAATAGCTGAAGTATGGCGGAAAAAGACGCATAAAAGAACCGAAGGATAAAACTTAGACAGTCTCTTTAGATAGGATAAGTACCTGCGTATTTATCATATAAAATTTTATGAGGCCGCCCCGTTAAGGTGAGCCTATTGCCTGTTTTTGAAAAACAAATATTCGGGAACACGCCTTACCTGCAATTATCTTGATGATGAATGAGAACGATAAATTGAACATCCTGAAAGATATTCTCCTTACAGATGACAGGGAGTATGCGGAAACCATTGCCCAAAAAATCAGCGCACTGGAAAAGGTCCTTCATACCCGTTCGGAACTGGCGGGAAAGGTAGATCCGATCATAGACAGCAAACTGGATGAGTTTATTGAGGAGATCCCCAAAACCCTCGGTCCGACCATTACGAAAACACTTAAAGAAGAAATAAAGAACTCCAAAGAACAGGTTGTGGAAGCTCTTTACCCCATAATGGGGAGGATGATCAAGAAATATGTGTGGCAGGAAATAAAATTGCTATCCGAGAGAGTGAGCACTCAGGTAGAAAACAGTTTTTCCTTCCGCGCGTGGAAACGAAGGTTCAAAGCCTGGGTCACCGGGGTCAAGGAACACGATCTGATCTTATCAGAACTGGGAGATGCCTCCATAGAGCAGGTCTTTGTCATTGAAAAGAATTCGGGTATACTGCTGGGAAATTACGCCAAGAAAGAAACCATCGACAAAGAGATGTTTTCCGGGATGCTTACGGCCATCAAATCTTTCGTGGAAGACGCATTCCAGCAAAAAGGCCAGAACCTGGAACTTATAGAATACGAGTTATATCATATTCATATACAAAGTTTTGTTTCGTATTACATTGCCGTAGTGGTCTCCGGGCAGTACAGTACCCCACTCAAAAACAAATTACAGGACACCATTTTTAAGTTTTCGGAAAATTTCCTCAACCTGATGGTCTATGATCCGGATATTACACAAGATGATATCGTAAACGAACTAAATTTTTATTTTAATAATGATCATATCTAAAAAAATTGTTCTTTTGGGGCATTTTGGTGTTGGCAAAACCTCTTTGGTAAGACGTTTTGTCGAAGATACCTTTTCGGACAATTACAAAGTTACTATTGGTGTACATATACTCAAAAAAGAAATGGTATTACCAGAAAACCAGGTAAACCTGATTATCTGGGATATCGAAGGTAATGAAGATATATCCAAAACCCGTTCCTCCTACTTGCTGGGATCTCACGGTTTTATTTATGTTTTTGATACTACCCGGAAATCTACCTACGAAAACCTGCACGAAGACCTGGATTATATTAAATCCGGTTATAACGATGTTCCCGTAATCGTTGTAGGAAACAAAAGTGACCTGGTTACCAAGACCCACTTAAAAGAAAACAAACAGTACTTTAACCTGGCACATTATTTTTCAAGTGCCAAAACCGGGGAAAATGTGGAAACCTTTTTCGAAGATCTTACAAAAAAATTAATCAAATAGCATGCTTGAATCCTATAAAGAGCAGTTCCTATACCCCAAAGTACAATTTATCGCCATATCCGAAAAAGGGGATATCCTGGAATCGGACGACACTCTTTTTCCATTTAAAAAGGAAAAGAACATCATCCGCTGTCACCCGTTTTTCGAAAGTGTGCTCCCCCTGCTCAACCATAAGGACAATACCATCTCCTTCTCTTGTGTCCATATCAACGGAAAGGTATGCGATATCAATTGCAGGACTTTCCCCGATAAAGACCCGTTGATTATTATGCACGACCTGTCCGAGCACTACCAGTCCCTCCAGGTTGTCGCACAAAAACGCAATGAAACGGTCATAGAATCGGAAATACTCACATTGCAAAACACTTATTTACAGGAAAAAGAAGCTTTTAAGCGCACCTTTATTGCCAATTTCAGCCACGAGATCCGAAATCCGCTTACCGGAGTATTCTCATTTACCGAGATGCTGGAGAAAACCAATATGTCAGACGAGCAGTTTGACCTGGTAGAAGTGATCAAATCGCTTTGTCAGGACCTCAATATTATGATAAACGATATTCTGGACCTTTCGAAAATAGAAGTAGGTAAGTTTATGGTGAATGACGAAATATTTGATTTTTCCGAGCTGCTTCATTCCATCGGTTTCATTTATGCGACCAAAGCGAGGCAGAAAAAACTCCAGTTCCGTATGTATGTGGACGACAAGCTCCCCAGGTATATCGAAGGAGACAAAACGCGGATAAAACAAATACTCACCAACATTATAGAAAATGCCATCAAGTTTACCGAAGAAGGATATATAGACCTTCATGTAAGACTAAACCACAAGAGGGCGAACAAGGTTAATATACAATTTGAAATTACTGATACGGGAATAGGGATCTCAAAAGAACATATCAAAGACATATTTACCAGCTTCACCCAGGTACACGGAGACAGTAAGTATCCGGGAACGGGCCTGGGCCTTACCATTGTTAAAAACCTCATTGCCCTGATGCAGGGAGATATCACGGCTGAAAGTGAGCCCGGCAAAGGCACAACAATAAAATTCAACCTGAAGTTAAGATTCCCCATAAACTACAAGGAACCGAACAAAAAAGACAAAGACAACGGAAAAATCCTCTTCAATCCAAAAAAGAAATTCAACATACTTTTGGTTGAAGACAACAAGATAAGCCAGATCATTGTCCTTAAAATACTCGCTTCCCAGGGAACTTTCTTCCTGGATATAGCCGAAAACGGGGAACAGGCTATGGAAAGAGTGGATGAAACCCAATACGACCTCATACTTCTTGACATTCGCTTACCGGACGTTACCGGGTACGAACTCGCTCCGGTTATACGAAGCCTGCCGGAGAAAAAATATGCGAAGGTACCTATTATAGCTCTTTCCGGAAGCATGCTCGGGGACAGCAAGAAAAAATATAAAAAGGCCGGAATTAATGACGCTTTGCAAAAACCGTTTCAGGAACAGCAATTATTACAAAAGCTGCATAAATTCCTGAAATAATTCCTGACCAACAAGAAAAAAACAGCTCCGGGCGGTAAAAACTAAACCTCTCCGGATTGCAAGTCCAGAAGTTAAAAAGAGGCAATCCTGCCCGTCCGGGCGGGGAAATTGCCATAGTTATTAGGTTACTCGGTTATTTAGGCAACACGCAATTACCCAATAACTTAATAACTGAACAAAGTAAAAGTTTATAGAAACCAAAGTAGCTGCAATAGTCCCGATAATCCCGATAATCCCGATAATTATCGGGATCGGGATCGGGATCGGGAGCAGGGTTTTAACCTTCAACTTCATAATAAAAGAAGTAGCCAGACACCCTACCGGAATGCACTAAGACCGGAATTACCTGTTCATATGCTTCATTTCTTCCTTGAAAGCATCCAGATCCACACCATGAGATACCAGATCATAAGCCTTACTTACGATATATTTTACGTTGCCCGGGGTAAATCCGAGACCAACTGCAAGCTTATAAAGCATTTGAGTTTCTTCCTCATCCGCTATGTGATCCGCATAGATCATACGTGTCAGATCATACAGCCTTTCCAATCGGGAATCGTAAAAGAAAGGAGGGTTTATGGGATATTTGGCCGGATCCTTTAATATGTCCGCATAATCCTCTTCGGAAATGTTGAGGTTGTTTGCAAGACGGTCCAGAAAAGCTTTTTCTTCCGTATTGATATCACCATCGGACAAAGCCACACGTACTATGGCTGCAAAATGATCCCTATTGCGCTCCAGGAATGCACTGGAATATAAATCTAAGATCGACATATCTTTTTGTTATTAACTCTCCAAATTTTGCGCAAATATACATCTTTATACAAAACCCGGACAACATATTTGTCCAAACAAGCCTCAGGAAAACCTATTTTATACACGGGGATGTCAACTTTATATGTTGGGACGTCTACTCTACTCCCGGAGACATTTACTTTGTTCCCGGAGATGTATTTGCCCGCCGTATATCCGAACCCATTCCCCCGACAAATCCGTTTTTATTACCTTTGCACAAAATTTTTATCTTGTGAGCAAGACCCATGCCTCGCCAAATTCACTCCCGGCTGCTCCCGATCCCGATCCCGATAATTATCGGGATTATCGGGATTATCCGGACGGGACAATGGGAACAGGACAGTCTCCGCAAATGCGGAAACTGCAGGATACTATTACCCGGACCCAACCCCCGCAAAGAATATATATCAATGGTCTGGTAGGTTCCTCCCTGTCTTTTGTTATAGCGGAAAGCTTTAAAAACAATGACCTGCCCTACCTGCTTATTCTCAACGAGAAGGAAGAAGCAGCCTACTATCTTAACGACCTGGAACAGCTTGTCGGTGAACAGCACGTGCTGTTCTACCCGGGCAGCTACCGAAGGCCTTACCAGATAGAAGAGACGGACAATGCCAATGTGCTCCTCAGGGCCGAAGTCCTGAATCGTATAAATTCCCGGAAAAAACCGGCGCTTATTGTCACCTATCCGGATGCCCTGTTTGAAAAGGTGGTGACCCGGAAAGAACTGGAAAGAAACACCCTCAAAATGAAAGTCGGTGATACGATATCGCCCGATTTTATCAACGAAGTCCTTTTCGAGTACCGTTTCAAAAGGGTGGACTTTGTTTCCGAACCCGGGGAATTCTCAGTGCGGGGAGGTATCATAGATGTATTCTCCTTTTCCAATGACGAACCGTACCGTATAGAATTTTTCGGTGATGAGGTAGACAGTATCCGGACCTTTGATGTGGAAACACAGCTCTCTGTAGAGAAACTGAACAAAATTTCCATTATACCCAATGTGGAGAACAAAATACGAAGCGAATCCAGGGAAAGCTTTTTAAAATACATTTCTCCGCAAACCGTTATTTGTCTTCAGAGCAACGAAATTTTGTCCTCCCGCATAGACAATTTGTTCCGTAAAGCGGAAGAAGCTTTTGCTTCGCTTCCCAAAGAAGTAAAACACGCTTCCCCACTGGAACTGTTTTGTACCCCAAAGTTACTCCACGAACAACTTTCCGGCTTTGTTGTTGCAGAAACGGGAAACCAGTCCAGGCTTCCTTTCAGGCACCTGGAAAAAGAAAAGCACGGGGAGATCATTACCTTCCACACCCGGCCACAGCCTTCCTTTAACAAACAGTTTGACCTGCTTATTGAAGACCTCAACAAAAACCGGGCAGAAGGATATACCAATTATATTTATTGCGTCAGTGAACAGCAAGCCAAACGCTTTCACGATATTTTCGAAGAGATCGAAGGGGAAGTGCATTACAAAACCGTGGTTTTTCCCATATACCAGGGCTTTATTGATGACGACCGGAAAATGGTCTGCTATACCGATCACCAGATATTCGAACGTTATCACAAATTTCATCTCAAAAACGGCTATGCCAAAAAACAGGCCATCACCCTTAAGGAACTTACCCACCTTGAAATCGGAGATTATGTTACCCATATAGATCACGGTATCGGAAAGTTCGGGGGATTACAGAAAATACAGGTAGAAGGAAAACCCCAGGAAGCCATAAAACTCATTTACGGAGATGGCGATATCCTGTATGTAAGCATTCACTCCCTCCACAAAATAACCAAGTACAACGGTAAGGACGGCAAGCCCCCAAAAATATTCAAACTCGGAGGCAGTGCGTGGAAAAACCTAAAAAAGAAGACAAAAAGCCGGGTCAAGGAAATTGCGTTCAGCCTTATAAATCTTTATGCCAAAAGGCGGACGGAAAAAGGGTTTGCTTATGCGCCGGACAGTTATTTACAACACGAGCTGGAAGCTTCCTTTATCTACGAGGACACCCCAGACCAGAGCAAAGCGACCCAGGATGTCAAAAACGACATGGAGAGCGAACATCCCATGGACCGTCTTGTCTGTGGTGACGTAGGTTTCGGTAAAACGGAGGTTGCCATACGAGCGGCTTTCAAGGCCGTAGACAATAGCAAACAGGTTGCCATACTCGTCCCGACGACCATTCTTGCTTTTCAACATTTCAAGACCTTCGGCGAACGCCTGAAAGACCTCCCCGTAACCGTCGATTACCTGAACCGTTTCCGCACGGCAAAAGAAAAACGGGAAATACTCGAAAAACTGGCTGATGGAAAAATCGATATTATTATAGGCACTCACCAGCTGGTGAACAAAAATGTACATTTTAAAGATTTAGGGCTTCTTATTGTAGATGAAGAACAAAAATTTGGTGTTGCCGCCAAAGAAAAGCTGAAGAACCTGAAGGAAAACGTGGATGTACTGACCCTTACGGCAACACCGATCCCAAGGACATTACAGTTTAGTCTTATGGCCGCAAGGGACTTATCGGTCATTACCACACCGCCACCAAACCGCTATCCCATAGAAAGCCATGTCACACAATTTAACGAAGAGGTGATACGCGACGCCGTTTCTTATGAAATACAACGGGGCGGACAGGTGTTTTTCATTCACAACCGCATTGAGAATATCAAGGAAGTTGCGGGAATGGTGCAACGGCTGGTCCCGGATGCCAAGATCGGCATCGGTCACGGGCAGATGGAAGGAAAAAAACTGGAACAGTTAATGCTCCGTTTTATGAACGGGGAATTTGATGTCCTCATATCTACGACCATCATAGAAAGCGGGTTAGACGTCCCCAATGCCAATACCATATTCATTAACAATGCCAACAACTTCGGACTAAGCGACCTGCACCAGATGCGTGGGCGGGTAGGACGAAGTAATAAAAAGGCATTTTGCTATTTTATCGTACCTCCCTATTCGGTCATGACAGACGATGCCAGGAAACGGATCCAGGCTCTCGAACAATTCACCGAACTGGGAAGCGGTTTCAATATAGCCATGAAAGACCTGGAGATACGGGGAGCAGGAGATTTACTGGGCGGAGAACAAAGCGGCTTTATAAACGACATCGGCTTTGACACCTACCAGAAAATACTTAGTGAAGCTATAGAAGAACTCAAAGAGAATGAGTTCAGGGACCTGTATACCCAGGATGATGAAGTACGTGAGTACGTAAAGGACACCCAGATAGATGCCGATTTCGAATTGCTTTTCCCGGACGAATATGTCAACAATATCACCGAAAGGCTCAATCTCTATAACCAACTAAGCAACATCAATACCGATGAAGCCCTGGAAAAATTCGAATCGGATATCCATGACCGTTTCGGACCTCTTCCTTCACAGGTACATGATTTACTAAACAGTGTCCGGATAAAATGGATGGCATCGAAAATTGGATTGGAAAAGATGGTCCTGAAACACGGAAAAATGGTAGGTTATTTTATTGCCGACCAGCAAAGCAGTTTTTACCAGAGTAAACCCTTTAACTACGTCTTACAAACGATACAACAACATCCCGGTTTGTGTAAGATGAAGGAAAAGAACACCCGCATGGGGGGACTGCGATTGCTACTCACCTTTGAGAACATAACTTCGGTGAACAAAGCTTTAAAAGCCCTGAAGCCCTTTGTTATGGAAGAAGAAACGCACGCAGCGCTAAAAAATTAAATACAAGAACACCAAAAACAGGGAGATTTTTATTTCAATCTCCCTGTTTTTGCATTAATCCTGTCTGTCAGGCAAGATTCGAATTCCTAATTCGTTATATTTGCAGGGAAGCCGGATAAATATGTCATAAGCCATGAGCAAATCTTTTGAAAGGTATCAGAAACGAAGGCTGATCTCTTCGTATTTCTCCGTTATTTTAAGTATTTCTTTGGTCCTGTTTTTATTGGGTATGCTGGGGCTTCTGGTTATTAACACCAAAAAACTGGCTGATCATTTCAAAGAACAGGTCGCTGTTTCCATTTTCCTGAAGGACGATGCCAAAAAGGTGGAAATAGACCAGTTACAAAAAAGCCTTGCCCTGGCAGAATACACCAGGTCGGTAGAATTTGTGTCCAAAGAAGCGGCAGCAGAGGCCCAGAGCGCAGAGATCGGAGAGGATTTTATGAAATTCCTCGGTTATAACCCTTTGCAGAATTCCATAGACGTAAGGTTAAAGGCCGATTATGTGGATGCCGTAAAACTGGAAGAGATATCGGGTGAAATCGCAGCTAAGGACTTTGTAGATGAGGTTTCGTACGACCGCCCTTTAATAACCATGCTCAATGACAATATAAAACGACTGAGTTTCTGGATACTGCTGGTCAGTGTCGCCTTTACCATCATAGCGGTTTTGCTTATCAACAGTTCTATCCGTTTATCCATTTATTCCAAACGCTTTATCATTAAGACCATGCAGATGGTGGGGGCCACTAAACGCTTTATCCGCCGTCCCTTTATCTGGACCAGTGTAAAACTGGGTATTACGGGGGCCATCATCGCAGTTATTGCCATGGGAATATGCCTTTACTATTTCAACGAAAGATTCCCGGAACTTAATCTTATGCAGGACCCTCTATGGCTGATCGTACTTTTTGCAGGGATCTTCCTGATGGGGACCATAATAAGCTGGATCAGCACGTATTTTGCCGCACAGCGATTCCTTAACCTGAGAACAGATGACCTCTATTACTAGATGAGCCACAAAACAATGAAGTAAAAGCTTTAACCATGAGTAAAAAAGATAAAAACACAACACCACAGGAGTTTATCTTCGAGAAAAAAAATTACACCATCATGTTTACAGGCCTGGCGTTTATTGCCCTGGGCTTTATACTTATGAGTGGCGGTGGTGGTGATGATCCTAATGTATTTAACCCGGAAATATTCAGTTTCCGGAGAATCCGCCTGGCCCCTACCCTTGTCATTATCGGATTTGCCCTGGAAGTATATGCCATTTTGGTGCCGGCCAAAAAAAAAGAAGGTCCCGGCAAATAAAACCGGAAAACCTTCGTTCTGGCCAATAGTCAGCTATAATTTCCGCACCAAAAATGATTATGATTCATGGACATCATTGACGCTATTATCCTCGGGATCATCCAGGGACTTACCGAATTTCTGCCTGTTTCCTCCAGTGGTCACCTGGAGTTGGGAAAAGCGATTATAGGGGATAATTCCATCCCGGAAGAAAGTCTTATCTTCACTATTGTACTGCATTTTGCCACCGCGCTCAGTACTATCGTTATATTTAGAAAAGATGTTCTGGAAATCCTCAAAGGCCTGTTTCAGTTCCGTTGGAATGAAGAAACCAGGTTTTCCCTGAAGATCATTTTATCCATGATCCCCGCGGTCTTCATTGGCTTGTTCTTTGAACAGCAATTGGAACAGCTTTTCGGAGAGAATATTCAGCTTGTGGGCTTTATGTTGCTCATAACGGCATTATTGCTATTCCTTGCCGACAGGGCAAAGGACACCTCAAAAAATGTTACATACAGCAATGCTTTTATTATAGGCGTGTCGCAGGCCATAGCCATGCTTCCCGGAATTTCCAGGAGCGGATCCACGATTTCGACTTCCGTATTGCTGGGCATTGACAAAAGTAAGGCTGCCCGGTTTTCGTTTCTTATGGTCGTCCCCCTCATATTCGGGAGTATCGCCAAAGAGACCCTTTACGGAAAAATAAGTTATGATTCCCAGCAATTTATTCCCCTGGCCGCAGGGTTTGTAGCTGCTTTTATTTCCGGATTAATCGCTTGTACCTGGATGATAAAATTGGTCAGAAACAGTAAACTTACGTACTTTGCCATATATTGTCTCGTTGTCGGTGCAATAGCCATTGTTTATTCTTTTTTGACCAGTTCATAATGTATTCGGAAGAAGATTTTAAAAACGGAGAAATCCTGCTCATAGACAAACCCTTGCACTGGTCATCCTTCCAGGCCGTTAATAAGATTAAATGGGCCATCCGCAAAAAGTACAGCCTGAAAAAGATCAAAGTAGGCCATGCCGGCACTCTCGATCCCCTGGCTACGGGATTACTGATTATCTGCACCGGGAAATTCACAAAAAAAATACCGGAACTACAGGGACAGATCAAGGAGTACACCGGTTCCTTTACCCTCGGTGCTACAACTCCTTCTTATGATCTGGAAACCACAACAGATCACACCTTCCCTACCGAACATATCACGGAAGAGCTTATATACAACACCACATCGCAGTTCATAGGCGACATTGACCAGGTACCGCCCGTTTTTTCTGCAATAAAAAAAGATGGCAAGCGATTATACGAACACGCCAGAAAAGGAGAAACCGTAGAGATTGCCTCCAGGAAAATACATATCAGCAAATTTGAGATCACCGCGATCGATCTCCCGGAAATTTCCTTTCGTGTAGTATGCAGCAAAGGCACCTACATCCGTTCCCTGGCCCACGATTTCGGAAAAGCCCTGGGGTCCGGCGCCCATCTTTCCTCACTTCGGAGAACCGGAATAGGGGAATATCGTGCAGACAATTCCGTCTCTCCCGAAGATTTCGTATCCGGACTGAATATCGAAAAATAATTTTTTTAGTATCTTAGCACATCTTCCCCCAAAGAGACCATAATGAACTTATTTAAATGAGTTCAATTAAAATTTATCCAATTATTTTCCGGTTTGAACGTTTATATCATATGAACCTGAACAGAAAACAACTGTCGTTACTCATATCATTTTTTATAATGATGCTGGTAGTTCTTACCCTGTTCAACATACACCTCGCCGGAAAAGAAGACAAGGAGATCCTTTACGAGCTGTACTTCGAAGATCCCCAGGAAAAACCGGAAATCACCACTCCCGATGAAGACAAACTACAAACTCATATGGCCTATAACGAAGCGGTTAAAAGCCGGTTCGATAAGGAAGTAAGGGAATTCAAAACCCTGGAAGAAATAGAGGAAGGCAAAAAATCGGAGGATGCGGAAGAGAACCCGGATGAAGAGGCCTCGGAAGAGGCTTCATCTGACCCGGAAAACGATTATCTCAGTTCCGAAACGGGAGAAGCGGTACCTTCACATACTATCGGAACAAAAAAGAAACAAGCCAGGCAATCGGACGGAGACAACACTTCCGATGCCACCGTAAAGAACAACAGCGTTAATACCCACAGCTCTATTTCCTATTCCCTGACGGGAAGAATTCACAAGCGCCTTCCAAATCCGGTATATACCTGTTCGGCACGCGGAAAAATCGTGATTAACATTAAAGTAAATGCATTTGGCAATGTTACTGAAGCCACATTTAACAGGCAAAGTTCTACTTCCAGCAACGGCTGTCTGGTAGATCATGCTATTTCATATGCCCTCCGGGCGAAATTCGATAATAAGGAAAGTAAAAACAACCAGATAGGCACTATTACATACCTGTTCCAGGGATGACCTGTCCGGCCATGGTTAAACTGTCTTCTTTTTGAAAATCCCATCCCGGTATCCCCGGGGAGTCTTCCCGGTCTGTTTCCGGAAAAAATTATTAAAATATGCCGGGTTTTCAAATCCCAGGCAGTATGCTACCTCCGCAATATTCCAGTCCGTATACTTTAAAAGCGCTTTGGTCTCTTTAATAATCCTGGCAGCAATATGTTCCGTAGTTGTCTTTCCGGTAACCTTCTTCACTGCCCTGTTCAGATGATTGGTATGCACTGATAAGCGCAGGGCATAATCACTGGCCGATTTGAGCTGCAGGATATGTTCGTAAGAAACCGGAAACTGACGTTCCAGCAATTCCTGGAATAAAGCGGTGATCCTGGATGCCGCATCCGTATGTTTAAAATAGGAATCCGCCGGCTGCATTTTCAATGCTTCGTGCATGATGAGGTTCATATAGTTCCGGATAAGATCGTATTTGTACCGATAATCGGTATCGATCTCCGTAAACATTTCCTCAAATAAACCTTCAACTTTTTTTTCCTGTTTTTCATCAATAAAATATACAGGATTTCCTCCGATCCTGAACAGGGGAGAATTCTGTAAACTTTCACTTTGATGACCGGTATTCACAAAATCGTCTGTGAACAGACAGAAATACCCGGTCTGCCTATCATCCCGAGCTTCCCAGGCATAAGGGATATTCGGATTGGAAAAGAGCAACGCCCTTTCGTTAATGGCTATTCCTTTGTCGGCATAATACAAGGTGCCGGAACCGACGATCAGGGAAATTTTATAAAAATCCCTCCGGTTATAGGGAGAATAATCCTTGTAACCTATATCATCTCTTCGGTAGACGTTAAAGTGCCCCCATTCCTTTACCCGTGTCTGCCGGGAAGCCGGAGATGTTTCTTTAGAGGAAATTTTCTGGTAAAAATCGTTCAAAGATTCATTGTTTTTCATAGCAGGTAAAAAATGTCTTTTTGTTTATAAGAAACTTTAAAATTATAAAATTCAAACCAGATAATACTACAAGTCACTTATAACCCGACCAATACTTTCAGAGACCCTTCATTCCCAAAAGCCGGAAGAAGATGTTCTACAGAAAAAATCCCGAAGGCAGAAATGCCTCCGGGACTTCTTCTCTTTCCACACAAACGAAATAGCTGAAAATCCGGTTACCTCTTCGTGTGGTTTAACTGTTAAACCCTCCGTCTATGGTAATGGAAGTCCCGGTGATAAACCGACTTTCCGGGCCAGCCAGGAAAGAAACCAATCCGGCTATTTCCTCCGTACTTCCGTAACGTGCAAGAGGGATAAATTTTCTGATCTCACCCGCCATTTCACTATCCGCGGGGTTCATATCCGTATCAATTGGTCCTGGTTGCACCAGGTTTACAGTTATATTCCGCGGACCGAGTTCCCGGGCCATTCCCATATTCAGACCGCTCAGGGCCGACTTGCTCATTCCGTACAGTCCCATGTTAGGGTCACCGACACGATCGGCCACATTACTACCGATGGTAATTATACGTCCCCCGCCGGGCATCTTGGCCGCAGCTTCTTTCATGGCCAGGAAGACTGCCTTAACATTTACAGACATCATCCTGTCAAATTCTTCTTCCGTACTTTCCTGTGTCTGTTTATAGAGGAAAACGCCGGCATTATTGACCAGTATATCGATCCTTCCGTGATCGGAGATCACTTTACGCACTGCAGCGGTTATACTTTCGGGACTTTCACTGTCTGCTACCAAATGGCTTGCCTCTCCCCCGTCAATTTCAACTTCGCGGACCACGAGATCGGCTTTCTCCGTATTATTTCCGGAGTGTGTAAAAATAACCCGGGCACCTTCGGAAGCCAGTCTTTTTACTATTGCAGCTCCCATACCACGGCTACCTCCTGTTATGAATACTATTTTCTCACGGAGCTGTTCGTTTTTAAGAACGGATGTGTTGCTTGTCATAAGAATTTATTTTTAAGATTAATTCTTTGCTAAAGTAAACAAGCAACTTTACATTTGTAAGTACTGTAAAAATTATCAGGTACTAACAAAAAAGTAAGTTATGAGAAAAGAAACATCTTCAAACGCTTTGAATGAAAAGAAAATCAATGCTATTTGCGGTATGGGTTACGCCCTTTCGCTTATAGGCGGAAGATGGAAATCCAATATGCTGTGGCAGCTTCTCAACAACGACAAATTAAGGTACAGTGAATTGCGACGTCTCATACCCGATATCTCGGAACGTATGCTGGTCTCCCAGTTAAGGGAACTGGAAAGCGACCGGCTTGTTCTGCGGATCGTTTATCCGGAGGTACCTCCAAGGGTCGAATATGCACTGACCGATTTAGGAAAATCCATGCGTCCTATGCTTCAGAGTATTTCGGACTGGGGAGAAATGCACCGCAAGATCACTGCGGAAGACTGATCTTCCCCATTCCCACCCAGGGATATGCGGCCGTACCTTCCATTGCCGCCGAACCGCTTACCATTTCATTGGCCAGTAATGCAAACAGTACAGCCTCTTTAGCATCCGGATTGAGCCCCAATACGGAAGTATCCGAAAACTCCAGATCGGGACAGGCTTTTTTCAGGAGTTCGAAAATTAGCGGATTGGAAGCACCTCCCCCGCTAATAAAGCCCTTTATTTCTATTCCGGCGGGTAAATATACGGTTATACATTGTGCTATACTTTCCACGGTAAAATGTGCCAGGGTATGCAATATATCTTCATGCGAAACATCTTTTCCTTCTCCGGATGCTTCCAGCGCCCTGTGCAGATAGTCCATATTAAAAAGCTCGGGACCTGTAGTTTTAGGAAATGGCAGCCGGAAAAAAGGATCATCCATAAGACTTTGCAGCAAACCTTCCCTTAATCTCCCCCGCGATGCGATCCGGGCATCTTTGTCATAAGGGATATTAAAATATTGTTGTACATATGCATCCATCAATGTATTACCCGGTCCTATGTCCGTACAGAGAACTTTACCGAAACTTCCCGCGGCAGGAAGAAAAGTAAGATTGGAAATCCCGCCCATGTTAAGCAGTAATCTGGATGCTGTCGCATCCGCAAAAAGCAGGTAATCCCCGTAAATAGCCAGCGGAGCCCCCTCTCCTCCTGCCGCGATATGTTTCTGCCGGAAATCGGAAATGGTAATGATCCCGGTTATTTCCGCTATATGATCTCCGTCTCCCAACTGAAGTGTTGCATTCGGGAATTCGGGAAAATTGTGAAAAGAACGCGGTGCATGGTAAACGGTTTGTCCATGACTCGCAATAAGATCTATTTCTCCCGGCAACTTCCCCCAGTCTTCCAGGGCGTTCAGTACCATCCTCGCATGCTCCCGGGCGATCCAGGGATGCAACAGGCATATCTTTTCCAGCGCCCCATCTTTTTTAGCAAACACTTCCCGGACGCGTTCACGGAAAACGGATTCGTAAGGCAGTGTAACAAATTCCATAAGCTCCGCCTTTGTCTCCCGGCCGTTCCCCGTAATCCTGCACAAGGCAATATCCAGTCCGTCCAGGGAAGTTCCGCTCATCAGGCCGATAACAATACGGGATTTTTTATGTGCTATTTTATACAGTGTTTCTATGGAATTTTTCATGTGTTTATTTTTATGGTTTTCTATGGTCATACGGAACCTTAAATAATCATTACCCTGTGTGTTTAATGATTATTTTGAATATGTCGGTTTCATTATATCTTTGACTTTTAAGAGGCAAGGGATATTTGTAATATATCACAAATATATGTTATGACGGCTTCTCTGCCGGGAAAAAAATTAAATCCTTACTTTTACACAAATAAACTTCAGAAATTCTTATGTCAGAACAGAAACGTCTTTTCCTACTGGATGCTTACGCCCTGATATTCAGGGGATATTACGCCTTTATCAAAAACCCGAGGATCAATTCCAAAGGTATGGACACTTCAGCCATAATGGGATTCACCAATTCTCTTCTGGATGTGATAAAGCGTGAAAAGCCCAACCATCTCGCCGTAGCTTTTGACAAGGGAGGTTCCATGGCAAGAACGGAAATGTTCGAGGCATATAAAGCAAACCGGGACGAAACCCCGGAAGCGATCCGTATAGCCATTCCGTATATTCAGGCCATCCTGAAAGCCATGCACATCCCGGTCATTGAAAAAGAAGGTTTTGAAGCAGATGACATCATCGGCACCCTGGCCAAACAGGCGGAAAAACAAGGATATCTCACCTATATGGTGACCCCGGATAAGGATTTTGCACAACTGGTATCCGAAAATATCTTTATGTACCGTCCGGCACGAATGGGGAACGGTATTGAAATATGGGGCATCAGGGAAGTGCAGCAGAAATTTGAAGTGGAAACCCCGGAGCAGGTCGTCGACTATCTCGGGATGATGGGAGATGCTGTGGATAACATTCCCGGTTTTCCCGGTGTAGGGGAAAAAACGGCAAAAAAATTCATCAAGGAATTCGGCAGTGTGGAAAACCTTATTGCCAATGCTGACAGCCTGAAAGGCAAGATGAAGGAAAAGATAAAGGACAATGCCCAACTGGGGATCCTTTCCAAAGAACTGGCCCGGATCATGCTTGATGTCCCGGTGAAATTTCACGAAGAGGATTTTGAACTGAACACTCCCGATTTCGATAAGGTCAAGGAAATTTTCCAGGAACTGGAATTTCGTCGTCTTACGGAAAACCTAATGAAAGCTTTCGGACAGGAAGGCGCTGCTGAAGCTACTTCGGTAAATAATGGCGCTGCCGCGGCAAAAGTGACAAAAGCGCAGGACAACATTCAATTTGACCTGTTCGGCTCTCCGGCAGAGGAAACCACAACGACTCCTGCAGTTTCGTCGCTCTATAATACCATCGAAACCACGCCACATCACTATCAGTATGTAAACACCCCCTTGGGGCGAAAATTGCTCCAGCAAAAACTCATGTTACAGAGCAGTGTGTGTTTCGATACGGAAACCACCAGTCTCAAATCGCTGCAAGCCCAACTTGTAGGGATCGCATTTTCCTGGGAGACGGGAAAGGGATATTACGTAGCTTTTCCCGAAGACCAGGAAGAAACAGCTACCATACTCGAAGAATTCCGCCCTTTCTTTGAAGCGGAACAGATTGAAAAAATAGGACAAAACCTGAAATACGACATCAAGGTACTCTCCAATTACAACATCCGGGTCAAAGGCAAACTCTTTGACACCATGATAGCGCATTACCTCATCAATCCGGATATGCGCCACAATATGGATGTCCTGGCAGAGACTTACCTGAAATACCAGCCCGTTTCCATAGAGACCCTGATCGGTAAAAAAGGAAAGAACCAGAAATCCATGCGTTCGGTAGAACTCGGAAAACAGACGGAATATGCCGTGGAAGACTCGGACATTACGCTTCAACTCAAACTGCTTTTCCAGGGAGAACTTCCCAACCGAAACGCCTTGAAACTGTTTGAAGAGATCGAGGCCCCGCTGGTACAGGTACTCGCCGATATGGAAATTGAAGGTATCCGCGTCAATACGGATTTCCTGAAATCACTGTCACATGCCCTGGATAAGGACGTAAAAGAACTGGAGAAAAATATTTACGAGCAGGCCGGAGAAGAATTTAACCTGGCTTCTCCCAAACAGCTCGGCCCTATTCTCTTCGAAAAATTAAAACTGGTCGACAAACCCAAAAAGACGAAGACCGGACAATATTCCACGGCAGAAGATGTATTGTCTTATCTCGCAAAAGATAACAAAATCGTTGAAGACATCCTCATGTGGCGACAATTGCAAAAACTGCAAAACACCTATGTAGATGCCCTCCCGAACGAGATCAACCCGAAGACAAACCGGGTGCATACGGTATACAGCCAGGCTGTCGCAGCAACGGGGCGATTGAGCAGCAACAACCCCAACCTGCAGAACATTCCCATACGTACCGAAAGAGGGCGGCAGGTGCGAAAAGCATTTATTCCGAGAAACGAGGATTATATCCTGCTCGCTGCCGACTATTCCCAGATAGAATTACGGATCATCGCGGCACTGAGCGAAGAGGAAAATATGATCAAGGCGTTCAAAGAAGGCGAAGATATCCACGCATCTACTGCCGCAAGGGTATTCGGGGTTCCTCTGGAAGAAGTGACCAGGGAGCAGCGGAGTAATGCCAAAACCGTAAACTTCGGTATCATTTACGGGGTTTCGGCTTTCGGGTTGAGCAACCAGACCACCCTTTCGAGAAGTGAGGCCAAAGAACTTATAGACACGTATTACAAGACATATCCGAAGTTAAGGGCATATATCAGCGACCAGATCCACTTTGCCCAGGATCATGGTTATGTGGAGACAATTCTCGGCAGAAGGCGTTATCTGCCGGATATAAATTCGCGAAATCAGGTAGTCCGCGGTGCGGCCGAGCGAAATGCCGTGAATGCCCCTATACAGGGAAGTGCGGCAGATATCATTAAAATAGCTATGATAAACATCCACCAAAAACTCCGGGAAGGCAATTTCAAAACCAAAATGCTGCTACAAGTACATGATGAATTGGTCTTTGATGCCTTCAAATCCGAACTGGATACTATTAAGCCGCTGATTAAATCCGAGATGGAAAGTGCATACCAGCTGATTGTTCCCCTGGATGTAGAGATAGGGCTGGGAGAAGACTGGCTGACGGCGCATTAAACCGTCTTTGGCCTTACAATACAAATCGATACGTAGCCTTAATCAAAAAGATATTCCTCGGCTGGGTTCCCAGGATATTCCGGTCCAGGGCGGTGAACAGGTTATCACGGGGATTTCCCGATCTGGTGATCCCCTGTGACCATACCAGGAACAATTCCGAACCCGGAATATACTCCCACCGCAATACTAAATTGGAACGGAACTGTACGAATGAAAAATCAGGATTTCCGAAGGAATAATCCACTATACCGTTAGCTCCCTCATCCACAATATAGACCTTGTTATCCTCTTCATACCGGATCTCATTGACATTGTAAGCATAAAACCTGCTCTCAAAACTACTGGCCTGCGGGTCGGCAATATGTTTAAAACCCGAATATCTCCCCCTGGAAATAAAGGGTTGTCCCCAATATTGTATGGTAAGGTTAGGGTTGATCGTATAGTTAAACCGCAGGGATGCACTTAATGTTCTCTGATCTATTTCCGCATTGAGGTATCTTACCCCGTTATCCGTACGGATGTTTTCCACAAACTGTAATTTGTCCCTGTTTACCTGATAGGAAGGTTCGAGGGAAATTTTAAGGGCATTTACCGGCTGGTAAACAAAATAGGTAGAGTATTCATCCACATTATGTGCCTTGTCCTCACCATCAGAGAAGAAGACCTCAAATCCGTACCGGAATTTCTTCCTGTCGTCCGAATCCACATAAAACCAGTAACTGACATTATCCGGCAACCTGAGTTTGGGACCGCCTCGCAATGCCGTATTGGAATACAGCTTCGGACGCAGATTGAGCCCCGAACCTATATACCAGTTGTTTTTGAACTGCGCATGGGTGTTTACATTCCATTTCATTTCGTTATGTGCCCCGCCAAAGTCCCAGGAATTCCAGTGGTTGTAATTAAAACGCGCACTGCGAAATACGGAGAAAGGTTTGGTAATGCGGTATCCTGCCCAGGCATAATGTGTTACATAATCGGCCCGGCGCAAAAAACCCACATCGTTGAGTTCCAGCCCGGGGGAACGCCAGGTAACGCCGCTCTCAAAATTCAGGTTCCCCCTTGCCTTCCCGATCTGGATGTTTCCACCGTGACCGGCCAGACTTGTCCTGGTAGTGTCCACTTCCGTATAAGTGGCATCTATGCGCTGATACAACCGCGCGATATCTTTCTGCGTGTTCGTTATGGCCCTTTCCGAACCGGAAACATTGCTCACAAGCAGATTACCTGCGGTATACCAGGTCCTGTCTTTCCACTGGTGCTTGAAATCCAGTCCTCCTGAATAAGCGGACTTATGCAGAAAATCCATGTTTTCCGAAAGGTCTCCCCGGTTAGTGGCCGTAAAGATCCCTCCCACAAACGAATTTCTGTCGTTAAAGTCCTTCTGCAACCTGCCTATAAAATAGTTGGTAAGGGGTTCTATCAGTTCCTCCCTGCGGTCCCCGTTATTACTTATCCTGGCATACTCCTTTGCGGTAACACTTTCCAGTATACCAATGGACCACCCGTTCCTGGTTTTTCCGCTGAACTTTGCCGCGCCGAGTATGGTGGTCTTTTCCGGTTGTTCCGCATACTCCCCTTCATATACATTCGGGGATGCCTGGGGACTTCTTCCGATACGCCTGGAATAAAAAAGGTTATCCGTACCATCCGTATCTCCTGCTATGGTATTAGAAATACGATAGTCGAAAATATTTTTGTTTTCCACAAAAAAGGGGCGCTGTTCTTCAAAAAATATCTGGAAACCATCCAGGGCTATGGCCGAAGGGTCTGCCTCTACCTGTCCGAAATCGGGGTTTACCGTGAAATCCAGGGTAAGGTCGTTGGTTACCCCGACTTTACCATCTATCCCCGCGCTCAGTTTTGCATCGCTGCCACCCATAAACGGATTTCCTTTTTCCTCTTCGTACGTTTCCAGGGAAGTTACCATATAGGGTTGTATTTCCAGTTGTTTTTGCTCCTTCAGGTCTACCAGGCCATACAACCTGCCTGCTTCACTGATCCACCCGGGAGCATTGCGAGGTAGAAACTGCCATTCGGAACGCTCGTTGTTACGGAAATACATCCTGGACAATTGCAGTCCCCACACCTGTTCCCTGGCTTTTCCGAATCGCAGCTGGCTTAAAGGTATCCGCATCTCCGCAGTCCATCCTTCGGCATCCGTACCGGTTTTCACATACCAGATAGGGTTCCAGCTGGGGTCCCAGTTATTACCGTTTTCAGTTACTACTTCGTCTCCTTTAACCCCGGCTGCGGTTATGGTAAAAGCAAATGCGGTCCGGAGATCGAGATTACTGTCAAAAAGTATCGAGATACGGTCGCCTTCAAATCCATCTCTTCGGGAAAGTCGTTTTACAATTTTTTCGGGTTCGGTATCCAGACAGTGAATGGCTACATACAGGTTTTTATCGTCATACAGTATTTTGAAGCGGGTCTGCTGCGTCGGCGGTGCTTTTTCTATGGGGTCTCTCTGAATAAAATCATCCCCCCATTCCACAATTTCCCAACTACTGTCATTCAGGACACCATCTATTTCCGGGGGTGTGTTTTGCCCGAGAGACTTCGTGGTATAATTCTTTTTGGGTATGACGGAAGCCGAATCCTGTGCAGAAAGAATTAAACAGCAGACCAGGCCCACTGAAGAGAGAAATACTTTTCCGGAAAACATGGTATATATGTTGGTTATTTCCCTAAAGATACCATCCGGAGCAAATTGTTACACTTCCGGATGGTTTTCCCATACAAAAATGCCATGAGGAAGGCCGCTGTTATTCTACTGTATAAGATAAAGAAGCTACCTCCTAAAGAAAAAAGGAGGCAGCTTTCACCATTATTTTATGCGTACCCTTATGCCTTCGGAATGCGCACTCATTTCGGGGGCATACATACATTGCAAGGAGGTTATTCCATTGGAAAAATTACCGCTGTTATTGGCTCTCAGGTCATATTCGAATACATAAACCCCTTTCGGCATCCTGTCCGCAAAGAAATTGGTGGCGGCATCACGCGTGCTTTCGTAATATCCCAGTCCGCCCTGCCACTTGTAGCGGGACAAGACATTTACGGGTTCAAAGCCACTGGCACGCATATCCTTGATATGTACGAACTCCATATCCCGGTCGTTTTTGATTTCGAGCCGTACTGTTACCAGGTCGCCGACCTGTATCGGCGTATCTTCTGTTATCCGCTGTAATTCGGGCCCGTTGTCCGTCATTTTTTTCAGGAAGAGTTCTTTTTTGAAACGCACCCCGGTCTCTGCCGAGGTAATCTGGTCCAGATCTTCGAAATACTGCCAGTACAAAGCGCCCCAGGCAACACCCGGTGAAGTTTTCTTTACTTCCACTATTCCCATTTCCGGTTTTATTTCCTCTTTATCCCAGGCGGTTTTTACGTACCCGCTTCCTTTTTGCTTTTCTTCCATCTTTTCGATATCCAGCTTCTCTCCCCCGAGGCTCACCTCCAATCCGCCCTCTGCATTTACCCAGTCTTTCCCGGTACTCATCAAGGCAAAAACAGCTTCGGTAGTGGCCTTGGTAGATGCCCAGCGATTGGTTTGGCGGTTTTTAAGCAGCCAGACTTTCATCAGTTCCACACTCTCCGTATCCTGCAGTACTTCATCAAAGGCTTCGATAAGTAATGCCTGTGTTTCTATCGGTGCGTTGTACCAGTACCATCCGGGACGGTTATCTTTCCAGTACATCCCCATTTCATCACTTTCCACGGACTGGTCTTTTACAGAAAGTAATAGCTTCCTTGCCGGGTCATTTTTTCCGAAACGGTGAAATACGAGAGACAGCATAGCCTGGTGATACCTGGAACCGCTGAATTTTTCTTTTTCCATCTTCCCAAGGAAATAATCAGCCATTGCCTTTCCTTTTTTGCTGAGCGGGTACTCTTTCAGGAAATAGCTTCGGGCATACATCCACGACACTCCGCTGTATAAAGAAGGTGGATATTTGTCATTCTTTTTATAGCGGTCCCATTCCTCTTCCATTTTCTCATCCATAAATTTGATGGCTTTCCGTATCATGTTATCGGGACGGATATCGAAATTCTTATCGTAATCCATTCCCATAGCTCCAAGATGGCCAAAACCGGAAACGATATGTGTGGTTATATACACATTGGCATCACCCCCTTCGAACCAGGGGAATCCCCCGGAAGACAATTGTTTGTTTTCCAGTTTCCGGAATGCGGACCCCAGTTCGTTACGCATCTTGTTCAGATCAAACAAAACCGCAATGCGTTTCATCTGTTCCTCTTCATCAGCGGCCTGGCGTACCCAGGGGGTTTCTTCCAGCAAAAGGGATTTCAGTTCTTCATTGAGTTCCAGCCTGGATTGCAACTGCCCTTTGCGGTTCCAATCGTCAAAGACTGCTTTTATTTTAGGATTGGAATTAACGAGATGCTGTGAAATCAAATTTCCGTACACTCTGGAAAATACCTGTTCGGAACACTCATAGGGGAATTCCCGGAGATAAGGCAATGAAAAAATGGCGTACCACACCGGGTTGGTGGTCATTTCAAATGTTAGTTTGAAATTTTCCCGGGTAGCGGATTCGGTCTCCGTGAGTTTCTCCAGTTTAAATGTCTTTTCCTGTCCTTCGCGGATATGTAGCGGTAATGTCTCGGTAACCAGCATGCGATTGGTAAGCACCGGTAATGCCGATTCTTCCCCGTCGGAATAACTGCCTGCTTTAGCCACTACACGGTATACGACTGCCTGCTGTCCGGCGGGAACATGTAACTTCCAGGTGAGGTTGCTGCTTTGGCCTTCGGAAGCCGTGAACTCCCGGTTGTTTTCTTCATTGCCGAAGTCTCCGTCAACGGGCTGCATCGTAAAGGCATCGAAAAGCAGTAACTGTGCATTCCCGGATAGTTTTTTCCCGGAAAGATTCGTGACCTTTGCCTGGAATTCGATAACATCCCCCTCCCTTAAAAACCGTGGGGGATTGGGAACGATCATCAGTTCTTTCTGTGTACGGATGCTGGCTTCGTAATTGGCGGTATGCAATTCCGGGGTATGCGCCAGGGCCATGAATTTCCATTCCGTAAGACTTTCGGGAGTGGTGAAACTTATTTTTACATTACCATCCTTGTCCGTTTTAAGATGCGGAAAGAAAAAAGCGGTTTCCTGGAGGGCACGCCGGGGTTGTACCCCCGTTAAGCCGGACAAATCTTCCGCTTCGGCACTGCCAGTAATGCTCTCATTGGTCTCTGCTATTGTCACAACCTCTTCCAAGGCCATACTGTCATCCATAGCATATTCCTGCACTTCGGATTCTTCCGCCGGCGCCGCTGCTTTTCTCGCAGTAGCCATTGCAGACATGCCTCTTATACGTATATTCTGGTGATTTCTCCCGTTAATATCGAATCCGAACCAATTAATCTGATCGAAAAGAGGTGTTATTCCATTTCCGGGGACAGAAAAGGGGATATTAAAAATGCGAGCAAAGGATGCCACACCATACCCCGTATGAAGATTCCAATCGCTGTACCTGGAGTATCGTACAAAACTACTGTATGGAGACCATTGAATGTTATGGGGGTTGAACTGGTCCAGGGAGGCATCGTACATCGCAGCGAGCACTTCGGCCCCTCCGGTAGCCAGTCCCGCCAGGAAAGCATCTTTGCCTTCCCCGCTTACCGTGAGTTCCCAGGTCTCTTCATCGCCGGGCTGCAATTTATCGCGCATAGTCCCCGCGGTGATCTCCAGTTTATTTTCTTCGAAAGGAACGGTTATGGTTTGCGTACCCTGCTGTGCCGTATTGTATTTCCCTAAATAATAGTGAACGAATATATTACCCCGGTAACTTTCTTTTACAGGGAATGAAAATACCTTTACACCATTGTTTATTTTCAGTTCTTCTCTTTTTACAATCTTGCCGTCGTATTCGAGTTCTGCCACCACAATGGCATCCGGTGCGGAAGAAGCAAAAGTAAGCCGGGCCACATCCCCCGGCACGTAACTGTCTTTATCCGTCGTCACGGAAAAAAGCTCTTTGTCCACCGGGTCTTTTTTATCTTTCTTATACAGGTAAACCAACTTTTCGGCAGGAATGCTGTCCTGTCCGTCCCGGATGTATCCCCGAAGCAGGTAGTATCCTTCTTTCCATCCTTTCCCGGGTTTTACATCGATCTCTTTTTCTTTACCGGTATCAAAATTCACCGAGATCGCCGGGCTTTCCTCTTTCCAGTTTTCCTTTTTGTCTTCTTTGGCATACGGATCGTTCGGAAACCGTTTTACAAACTCTTCTTTATCATACAATTCATAATCTCCGGCCTGTAACGGGCTTTCCCGCAATACGCGTTCCGGAGGTATTATTTTGGTAAGCGTAAGCTCTCCTTTTGCCGGCATGAACTGCCCGTTGAGGTTTTCGGTACGAATGCCTGCGGTTTTCAAATCTTCCCATGCCACTTGTGATGGCATGTCCAGGTGGAGTGTATACCTCAGGTCCCCCACTGTGATACTCTGACTCCCCGACCGGGTCTCCCCATTAATATCGGTAATATCCGCTTCTACGGTATAGGTATATGTCCGCGGATCCTTTTTCTTTCCGGAAGAAACGGAAGGAACAGGTGCTTTTGCTTCAAACGGGATTCTAAAATTCCCTTCCGCATCCGTCGTTGTCTCTCCGTGCGTGATTTCCTCTCTCGGCTCCGGGTTTACGTACTGACGTCTCCACCAGGGAAGATAAGGATATATGGCCTGGCGATACACACGGTATACCACTTTAGCATTGTCAATATCAGCTCCCGAATAAGCCTTTGCTTTTGCCCCCGCTGTTATTTCTTCTCCGAGACGAAAAGTCTCCTTTACCGTATCGAACACCACTTCAAAACGGGGACGTTTATATTCTTCCACGCTGATAGTATAGGTTTCTCCCGAATCGCTTTCCAGGGTAAATATCCCCGTTATACCACCAGCGGGCAGTACAAACTCGCCGGATACGGAACCAAAAGCGTTTGTTGTCAGTTCCAGTTCTCCGATGGTATCATCGTTTGGGTCCAGCAACTCTATATCAAGCTTTTCGTTATCTATAACTTCTTTGTTACCGTCGGGGGCCTCCTTATAATGTATCGCTTTAAAATAAACCGTCTGCCCGGGACGATAGATGGAACGGTCCGTAAAAAACCGGGTGTGGTATGCCGTTTCCGCCCGGTAATCCCGGTCCGTATAATAACTGTATTGGTTGTAAAAGACATCTTCTCCTTTAATCCGGTAATAATACTGGTAATACCGCTGGTTGTTATAGTAGACATCTGCCTTTCCGGAGGCATCGGTTTTAATGGTCTTTGCCAGTTTCAACCTTTTGTTGTCTCTTTCATAAACCTCTATGGTTTTCCCGGCTTTCGGGTGACCTTCCTGTCTTTCCGTAACCAGTAATTCCCTCCCGTTTCCTATGATGGCGTAATCGGTTATGTTGACCAGTTGCGATTGCAGAACAACTCCTTCCTTATCTGTTTTAAAATCCGGGTCATTTGTTGCGAGAACAATGTACATTCCTTCGGGCAATACTTCCAGGGCTGCGGTTGTCGTATGATCCTGGTAATCGTTAAAAGTTTTCAGAGAAAGTGTGAACTCTTTTTCCAAAGGGTATTTCCGGAACAGTTCTTCCAGTAATTTTTGCCTGTCTTCTTCACCGGCATAACGTATATCGCGCACCGGGTCCTGGAAATAATCGTTGAGATCAGGATGGAATTTCAACACTTTAAAGTAAATCCGGTCCAGGTTTTTATGTGTTACGGATAACGGATTGTATTGTCCGGAAGGAATATAGGATTCTACACGGATAGAAAAATCTTTAGCATGTATCTGTTGTCGTATCCGTGCAGCTTCATTGGACGAAGAAGTTTTGGCATATTTTTTTTCAATATTTCGGGTAAGTACCAGTGTTTTATCAAACCATTCTTTCCTTGCCGTAAAATCCCCGGTCTCTTCCCGGCCTGCCCGTTCCTTATAAAAACGGGCCAGTTCCAATAATATTTCTCCGGTATACCAGTCCCCGGGAGAAACACGGGAGAGTTTCTCAAGTTCTTCAATATAGGAGTCCCCTGCATATTCCTGTTTACATAGTTTCAGGATTTCCAGTTCATTATAAAGTATGGCATTTGTATGTTTCTTTTCTTTGTGAAAATCAGCCAGTTCACGAAGCAAAGCCGCAGCTCTTTCTTTTTTATTCTTAGAATCCTTATCTTCTGCAAAGGAGTTGAAGAAAATACCGGGCTGATCGCGGAAAAAATCTATGGCCCGGTGTGAAATGAGGTCATATATTGTGGGGCGAAGTTCCCTTCCCTTTGCAATACGGTCATCCCTGGTCTTATCCTTATCGGCACCCGTGGTGTCATAAATCCTTTCCCATTCGTAAACTTCGAGTATTTCTTTCCAGTTTTCGACAGGTTGTTGTTTCAACGCCTCTCCATTATCCAGAGAACGGAGATAAAGTGCCGTAATTCTGTCGTTAAAGATATTTTCACTCCAGAAACGAAAATCTTCCGTGGAAGCTTCTTCCATCCGGGTCCGTTGGTTAATACTCCACCGGTTGCTCCGGTAGTACTTATAAATTGTCTCTGCCAGCATGGATTCCAGGATATTTTTCTCAACCGCGCCGGCTTCAGCGATCTCTTTCTCAAAATCCCGGATAACACGCAACTGCACTTCATCGTCATCATCTGTAATTACGGCTATTTTACCCCGGTAAAGCAAGGCACGGATCCGTTGCTTGACATTCCCGTCCTTTTTTGCCGCCTCGTAAATTTCGTTTACCGCGGGCAATATATTTTTGAGCAGGCCTTCCGTCTCTTTCTTTTCAATCTCTTTCCACTTCTTTTCATAAGGAAATTCCTGGGCGGCCAAAGGAATACAAAAAAGGGCCACAATACAAAACAGATATGTTCTCATATAACTAAGTGTTTGTCCGTACACCTGCCGAAAATGCCATATACTCCGGGACGGGATACTGATGTTTATTTCCTATTTTTAAAAATACATCTTTTATACAGTATTACATCGACAAATAACAAATAATATGCCATAAAAAACCTACAACACATTCTTATACCTGCCGGACACCCTTCACTTCATTTTCCCGGCCAATTACCTGATGAAAACCAAATGGTTATCCACTTCAAAATAATAATAAGCCTGTATTTGTAATTACGATTTATAGTTGTACATTTGCACCCCGTTTATTGGGAATGGAATGTTTAATTTAAAAAAATTAGTGTGAACACGTTAAGCTACAAAACCATCTCGGCCAACAAAGCGACTGCTGACAAGAAGTGGGTGCTGGTTGATGCCGAAGGACAGACGTTAGGACGTCTTGCCTCTAAGGTAGCAAAGATCCTCAGAGGTAAGTACAAGCCTAGTTACACCCCGCATGTGGACTGTGGAGATAATGTGGTTATTATCAACGCAGAAAAAATCAATTTAACAGGTAACAAGTGGGAAGCAAAAGAGTATATCCGTCACACGGGCTATCCGGGTGGTCAGCGATCTCTTAACGCAAAAGAACTTTTTGCTAAAGATCCGGCCAGAATCATCGAGAAATCCGTTAAGGGAATGCTGCCGAAAAACAGGCTGGGAGCAGCTTTATTCCGCAACCTGAAAGTATATGTAGGCGCTGAACACAAACAAGAAGCACAAAAACCTACTGCAATTAACTTAAACGAGCTGAAGTAATGGAAGTTATTCACAAAATCGGCAGAAGAAAAACTGCAGTTGCACGTGTATATGTTTCTCAGGGAAGCGGAAACATTACCGTCAACAAGAAAGAACTGAACACCTATTTTCCTACTGCTACTTTACAGTACAAAGTAAAACAGCCGCTGACCCTTACCGAGAACGCAGAAAACTTTGACATCAAGGTTAATGTTTACGGAGGTGGCAGCACCGGACAGGCAGAAGCCGTACGCCTCGCCATATCCAGAGCACTTTGTGAAGTAGATGCGGAAAACAGAACCACCCTGAAACCGGAAGGTCTGCTTACCAGGGATCCGCGAATGGTAGAACGCAAGAAATACGGCCAGAAGAAAGCCCGTAAGAAATTCCAGTTCTCCAAACGTTAATTTTTTTCAGGATATTTTTATCCGAAATGCTACCGAACCCGGTTTTTTACCGGCACAGGTATAAAAATAACCATGTTGTCGTTGTCCCGGACGAATAAATCGGGAAATTAGTTTAGCATCCAAATGACGGAGGCCTCATCATGAGCCACTTCAGCATTGCTAACTCAACGGAACGTAAACTATTACAAAAATGGCAAGCAAAATAGACGTAAAAGATTTATTAGAAGCAGGTGTACACTTCGGACACCTCACCAGGAAATGGAATCCTAATATGGCTCCTTACATTTATATGGAGCGTAACGGAATCCACGTTATTAACCTGTACAAGACCGCTGCAAAAATCGATGAGGCCGGAGAAGCCCTTAAGAAGATTGCAGCTTCAGGCCGGAAAATACTTTTCGTAGCCACTAAAAAACAGGCAAAAGACATCGTTGCTGAAAAAGCAGGTGCTGTTAATATGCCCTATATTACAGAAAGATGGCCCGGCGGAATGCTCACTAACTTTGTGACCATCCGTAAAGCCGTTAAGAAAATGACGTCCATCGACAAGATGAAAAAAGATGGCACGTTCAACACCCTCTCCAAAAAAGAACGTTTACAGGTGGATCGTTTAAGGGCTAAGTTAGACAAACAACTTGGTTCTATTGCAGACATGACACGTCTTCCCGGAGCACTGTTTATCGTGGATACCATGCGTGAGCACATTGCTGTGAAAGAAGCACAGAAATTAAACATTCCAATTTTCGCAATGGTAGACACCAACTCCGATCCCCGTGATGTGGACTACGTGATTCCGTCCAACGACGACGCTTCCAAGTCTATAGAAAAAGTTCTTTCACATGTAACAGCTTCTGTTGCCGAAGGGCTTTCCGAAAGAAAGGCCGAAAGATCTGAAAAAGAAGTTGCAAAAACCGATAAGGAACCTTCAACAAACGAAGAGGCACCGGTAGCCGAAGCTAAAGAAGCTAAAACCGAAGAGGCAAAAGCTGAAGCAACAGAGAGCAACAACGAAAATTAAACCTAAAATTAATATTGAGGTGCCGACCGCATAATGTCAAACCAATATATTTGTTCAGGGCTTATTTGGTCGGCCCTTTGATTTTACTCAAATAAAAAGATAAAAAATGGCAAACATCACAGCCGCAGAAGTTAACAAATTAAGACAAGCTACCGGTGCCGGTATGATGGACTGTAAAAAGGCGTTGGTAGAAGCTGAAGGCGATTTTGACAAAGCGATAGAAATACTTCGCAAAAAAGGACAAAAAGTAGCAGCTAACCGTGCAGACAGGGAGTCTACCGAAGGTGCTGTTATCGCTAAAGTAAATGACGACGCCACTCAAGGTGTAATCGTTTCCCTGAATTGTGAAACCGACTTTGTTGCCAAAAACGAATCTTTTGTAAAACTGGCTACGGACCTGGCTGAAATGGCCCTGAATTATACCTCTAAAGAAGAACTGCTTCAAGCAGATTACAACGGCATCACCGTAGGAGAAAAACTTACAGAACAAACCGGGGTGATCGGCGAAAAAATTGAGATCGGCGGATTCGAATCCATCCGGGCCCCTTTCGTAGGTTCTTACATCCATGCCGGAAATAAAATTGCTACCGTCGTTGGTTTGTCGTCTAATGTAGACGGCGCTGAAGAGGCTGCTAAAAACGTAGCTATGCAGGCTGCAGCAATGAACCCTATTGCTCTTGACGATGCAGGTGTTGACCAATCTGTGATCGACAAAGAGATCGAAATTGCAAAAGATCAGCTTCGTGCAGAAGGAAAGCCGGAAGCTATGCTCGAAAATATCGCCAAGGGAAAACTCAAACGTTTCTTTAAAGACAATACCCTGGTAAACCAGGATTATATAAAAGACAACAAAGTAAGTGTTGCGGCTTACGTAAAATCCGTAAATAGCGACCTTACCGTAACAGGATTCAAAAGAGTTGCTTTGGGATAAGCAATTAATCCTACCATATATTTAAAAGCCGTATTCTGACACAACAGGATACGGTTTTTTTTCATATACGCTTATATAATCTCATCTTTTTTCTCCTTTTAATTTTCCATTTTCTTAATTTGAGATTATCCTTATATTTGCACACAACTCATCCGAAAAACTATGCAATACAAGAGAATCCTCCTCAAACTAAGTGGCGAAGCCTTAATGGGAGAAAGACAATACGGAATAGACCCCAAACGCCTTGCCGAATACGCAACAGATATCAAGGAAATAGTAGACCAGGGCGTAGAAGTAGCCATTGTAATAGGAGGAGGTAATATTTTCCGGGGAGTGGCCGGAGCCAGCAATGGCATGGACCGTGTACAGGGCGACCACATGGGCATGCTCGCCACCGTCATTAACGGACTCGCACTTCAGAGTGCACTGGAAAATACCGGAGTACAGACCAGGCTGCAATCTGCCATTAAAATCAATGAAGTTGCGGAACCTTTTATCCGCCGAAGAGCTATCCGTCACCTGGAAAAAGGAAGAGTCGTAATCTTCGGGGGTGGTACCGGAAACCCTTATTTCACCACAGACTCGGCAGCAGTACTGCGGGCTATTGAAATCGAAGCCAATGTCATTCTCAAAGGCACCAGGGTTGACGGCATTTATACTTCCGATCCGGAAAAAGACAAAAGTGCAACCAAGTTCGATTTCATCTCTTTTGACGATGTCCTGAAAAAAGGACTTAAGGTAATGGACACCACAGCTTTTACCCTCAGTCAGGAAAACGAATTACCTATTATTGTCTTTGACATGAATAAAAAAGGAAACCTTTACAAAGTAGTTTCCGGTGAAAATGTAGGGACCAAGGTGAACCTGTAACCTATCCGAAAGCTTTACAACCAAATAAAATCAACAATCATGAATGAAGAGATCGATTTTATACTAGACAGCGCCAAAGAAGCCATGGACGATGCCATAGCTCACCTCGAAAAGGAGTTTGTTAATATCCGTGCCGGAAAGGCAAGCCCTGCCATGGTGGGAAGTGTATTTGTAGATTATTACGGATCACAGACACCTCTGAGCCAGGTTGCCAATGTCAACACTCCCGACGCCAGGACCATATCCATACAACCGTGGGAAAAAGGTATGCTCCAGACAATCGAAAAAGCTATCATTGTAGCCAATATAGGATTTAACCCTATGAACAACGGAGAGACCATCATTATCAATGTTCCCCCGCTAACCGAAGAAAGAAGGCGCGACCTTGTAAAACAGGCCAAAGGCGAAGCCGAAGATGCCAAAGTAAGTATCAGGGCTGCAAGGCAGGAAGCCAATAAAGACATTAAAAAATTGGAAGATGCTTCCGAAGACCTGAAGAAAAATGCCGAAGTGGACGTACAGGAACTAACCGACAGTTACATCAAAAAAGTCGATGACCTCCTGGCCGTAAAGGAAAAAGAAATCATGACAGTATAAGTTAAACTTCACATAATTTTTTTTAAGTGCCCGCATATCACGGGCATTTTTTTTGTAACATTACCGTTTTTAATCCGTTATGAGATACATAAAGACATTTACTTAATGAAAAAGCAGCTACTCCTCTTTTTTGTTTTTTTTATTCCCGCTTTCTGCCTTTCCCAGGAGATTATCTCAGGCGTGGTTCGCGATCAGAATACCGGGACTCCCCTGCCCTTTGCCAATATCCTAACCGACACAGGAGAAGGTACTATAACCAATGCTGACGGAAAATTTGAAATAGACAACCGGAAAGAAGAAATACATAGTTTTACCTTTTCCTACATAGGTTATCTCGAAAAAACCATAGATATAGAGGACGGTAAATCGTTCTACACCATACCCCTTGAAGAAACCCCCGAGAAACTTCGCGAAGTAGTGGTTACCGGAGGAGAAAACCCAGCCGTTGATATTATCAGGGAAGTCATACGGAAAAGGGCGGTCAACGATCCGGAAAGAGTATTGAACACCTTTAAGTACAATACCTACAACAAACTCCTGATTACCGCAAATCCCGATTCCATACAGGGCACCATAGATTCCATCTTCAAGAAAACCAACGGAAAAAAGAAATTTGAAAAACTGGACTCTACCGGTTATGAGCTAAAGAAACAATTATCCCACTCCCACCTTTATATTTCCGAAAAGGTATCCGAATATACTTTTAACCGAAAAAAGGGCAAAAGAGAAACCGTACTGGCTACAAAAATGGCCGGTTTTGAAGAGCCTGTCTACGAATTTCTGGCCCTGCAAATGCAATCTTTCTCTTTTTACCAGAACAAATACACCATTTTTGGTACGGACTATCCCGGTCCCGCCGGAAACGGTGCCCTAAGCTCTTATCACTACAGAATTCTCGATACGGTTCCTAACCAAAATAACCGGAGACCTGCATACATGATCTATTACTATCCGAAGGGAAAAGCTAAAACCGCCAGCATGGAAGGGGTATTATATGTAGATACCGAATCTTATGCCCTTCAAAAAGCCGTAGCGCAGCTAAAAGCGGTCATAGATATCAGTGCTTCACAGACTTTTGCATATTTCCCGGAAGAAAATATCTGGTTTCCTTCTTCCAAACAAATAAAAATCGTCCGGGGAGAAAACAAGGACGCCATATCGCTAATGGGAGCTTCCATTACAGGGCCGGAAGATAAATCCGAAGACCCTACTTCCGTTTCAACAAGCCAGGATGTATCCAAACTTATGCATTTTATAAGCAGGGAGGAAAATTTTGACATTTCCCTGAACACACCTGTAGAGATCAAGGGAAGAGGCATTGCTATGGAAATCGTAGATGACGCCCACCATAAAAGTGAGGAATTCTGGAATTCTTACCGGACATCTCCCCTTTCGGAAAGGGGTGCAGAGACCTATAGTGTGGTAGACAGTATAGCAGATGCCAATAATATTGAACGAAAAGTCAACCTGGCAAGGAAGTTACTGATTGGTTACTACCCGTTGAAATATGTGGACCTGGACCTGAGGTACCTGCTAAAATATAACAACTACGAAGGCTTCCGGTTAGGAATAGGGGCTATAACCAATACCGATTTTTCATCCAGGTACCGCTTACAGGCATATAGTGTTTATGGCACTAAAGACCAAAGGATAAAATTCGGCGTCGGTGCGGCTGCCAGGCTGGCCAAAATAACCAATACCTGGATAGGTGCTTCTTACATGGACGATCTTGTAGAAACCGGAAGTGCAGAGTTCATCAATGAATCCCGGAGCTTTTCCTTGTTCGAACCGCGTCTTTTCAATATCACCATGTTCCACAAAACACGCAGGACCAGCGCTTACCTGGAACATGATATTACGGCCAAGATCGGTGCCAAATTCCAGTTCAGCCAAAGCAACATTGTTCCCACATACAATTACCTTTACATCCACGACGGTGCATCTTATTACGACTTTAAACTTACCGAAGCTACATTGGCTTTACAATGGGTTCCTTTTAGCCGTTACATGCAAACCCGGCACGGCAAGGCCACCATGCGGAACAGTTATCCCAACTTTACCTTCCAGGTAACCCGGAGCCTTCGCAATGTCCTGGAAGGGGACTTTGAATTTACAAAACTCGATTTCCGCGGTATGCACCAGATCGTACACCCCAACCGCACCGTCACCAGCTTGCTCGTGAAAGGAGGGCTGGCATACGGAGATATCCCGGTTACCCACCTCTATAACGCATCACCGAACCAACCTCAGGGAAATGCCATACTACAGCGGTTTGCGGTTGCCGGGAGAAATAGCTTCGAGACGATGTACTTTAACGAATTCTTTTCGGACCGTTATGTTATGGCCCAGTTTAAACATCAATCCAACAGGTTCAAGCTGATCGGAAAAATAAGACCGGACTTCACCCTGATATCCCGTTTTGCCATAGGAAGTATAACTCATTCCGAAAAACATATAGGACTGGATTTCAAATCCCTCAACAAGGGATATTTAGAAAGCGGTTTCGAATTAAATAAGATATTCAAAGGATTTGGTCTCAGTGCCATGTATCGTTACGGACCATATCGACTACCACATTTTGATGACAATATTTCTTTCAAATTCACATATTACATGAGCTTAGGATTTTAAGCGGGTAAAATATTACTCCGCCCGCCCGTTTCTAACAAAAACTTAAGAGGCTATTATGCACTAATTTCTTACCTTTGCCGAGTTAAAAAAACGAGATGGTCGCTTGGATACGTAAAGGCTTTTGGGAAAGGGTCGCACGAATAATTCTACGGAACAGGATTTTCATACTCCTTTTAATTGCCGGCATTACTGTTTTTCTTGCATTACAGTGGAAAAACATGCGCTTTACCTACACCGAGGCTAACCTGTTGCCCGATCATCACCCGGTGAATGTCGAATACAATAGATTCCTGAAAACATTTGGTGAAGAAGGTAACCTGATCGTCCTGGCTGTAAAAGATCCTGCACTGTTTACCCCGCGTAATTTTAGCCTGTGGAACAAATTGAGCAAACAGCTAAATGCCTTCCCGGAAGTGGACCTGGTCGTCTCTACGGATAACCTGAAAGAACTGGTCAAAAACACGGAGAAACAGGAATTCGAACTAAAACCTTTCCTGGACCACCAGCCGGAATCGGAAGCGGCTATAGACACCCTAAAAAACCATTTGTTTCACGAACTACCGTTCTACGAGAGCCTTTTGTTCAACAAAGAAACCGAAACTATTCGTACCGCGGTATATATCGATAAGGAGATTGTAAACACACCGGTACGAAAAGATTTTATTTTTAACGACTTCATTCCTCTTGTCGAAAAATTCGAGAGCAATACCGGGTTAAAGGTACACGTTTCCGGAATGCCTTATATAAGAACTTTAAACTCGCAGAACATTATAGATGAAATAGGTGGTTTTATCCTCGCTGCACTGGGGGTTACATCGCTTATTTTCTTTTTCTTTTTCCGCTCATTCCGGGCCACCCTGATCTCAATGATCGTGGTTATCATCGGTGTTATGTGGGCCTTTGGCATTTTGGGACTGCTACATTATGAAATAACCGTGCTTACCGCGCTTATCCCTCCTTTGATCATTGTTATCGGTATTCCAAACTGCATTTTCCTTATCAACAAATATCAACAGGAAGTAAAAAAACACGGTAACCAGGCAAAATCACTTCAAAGAGTAATCTCCAAAATAGGTAATGCTACTTTAATGACCAACGCCACCACCGCCGTCGGTTTTGCTTCCTTTATCGTAACGGAAAGTAAACTGCTTAAGGAATTCGGTATTGTGGCTTCGATAAACATACTGGCAATTTTTATCCTGTCCTTGCTTATTATTCCGATCATTTACAGCTTCATGCCCTTACCTAAAAAAAGACATCTGAAGCATCTGAACAAACGATGGATAGGTGGTTTTGTAAACTGGATGGAAAAAACGGTAAGATACAGGCGTATTGAGATAAGCATATTTTCCCTGGTCCTTCTTGTCGCCAGCATTATCGGGATATACCAGATACGCATATCCGGAAGTATTATCGAAGATATGCCCAAAAGCACCGGTTTTTTTGATGATATACGTTTCTTTGAAAAGGAATTTGACGGCATCATGCCACTGGAGATCATGGTGAATACCAAGCGGAAGAACGGGGTTATGAAACTGTCCACACTCCGCAGGATGGACGAACTGGAAGAATTGATCAGGGATATTCCCGGGCTTTCCAAACCCATTTCGGTAGTCAACCTGGTCAAATATTCCAAGCAGGCTTATTATAACGGCAATCCGGCATATTATCAACTCCCGTCAAACCAGGAAAACCACTTTATCCTTTCCTATGCCAAAAAATCTGCGGACAATGCGGACCTGTTACGTAGTTTTGTGGATTCTACAGGACAAATAGCCCGCATCACCACTTTTATGCAGGATATGGGAACGGATGAAATGGAAGACATACAAAACCAGTTATGGACGACCATACACAAGGTTTTCCCGGAAGACAGGTACGATGTAAGCATGACGGGGAAGGCCCTGGTATTTATGAAAGGAACCAAATACCTGGTCAAGAATCTAGTTCTTTCCCTAGCCCTGGCCGTAATTTTGATTGCCATATTTATGGCCTACATGTTCCGCTCTTTCAAAATGATCATCATATCACTGATACCTAATCTTTTCCCTCTGGTCATTACTGCCGGGGTAATGGGATTTTTGGGTATCCCCATCAAACCTTCTACCATACTGGTATTCAGTATTGCA
This sequence comes from Sinomicrobium halophytocola, assembly GCF_052983395.1. NCBI lineage: Bacteria > Pseudomonadati > Bacteroidota > Flavobacteriia > Flavobacteriales > Flavobacteriaceae > Sinomicrobium > Sinomicrobium halophytocola. Next base: position 118,288 of record NZ_JBRKIT010000037.1, on the reverse strand, counting down.
TTTGGTATATCGGTAGACGACACCATACACTTTCTTGCCAAATACCGGCAGGAACTCGTAAGCAATGGCTGGAAAATACGAAAATCGGTCTTCGCGGCGCTGCGTGAAACCGGGGTAAGTATGTTCTATACTTCCATTGTTCTCTTTTTCGGCTTTTCTGTCTTTACAACCTCCAGTTTCGGCGGTACGGTAGCACTTGGAGGGCTGGTTTCCACAACGTTGTTGTTTGCCATGCTTTCCAACCTTATACTACTGCCTTCCTTATTGCTATCGCTGGAAAAAAGTATTGCCAACAAGCAGGTCTTAAAAGAACCTAATATAGATGTTCTTACGGAAGATAATGAGGAAAAATAAAAAAACCTGCCGGATAAAGCCCCGATTTTTCACAATCAGAGTGGGACCGACAGGCTCTTATGGTTTCCCCAAACCTACTTTTCCTAATTCAAATAATGTCATGTATTAATTACAACTCAAAAATACGGCTGTAAACAATGCGAAATAAGGGGAAAAATCCCCTTTTTGTTTTTCGCAATCCCGGGACATTCTTTAAAAAAACACCTATATTTGCCAACTGATATCAAACACATCACGTGTTTCTGTTCCGGTTGACTTCCGGTGCCCGGCAGTCACTAAAGCCCGGTCAAAAACATATCATTTATCAAGAAGATTAAAAAATGAAGGCGTACAGTGTAAAAGACCTGCTTGTCGAAGATCTGCTATTACAGGAAGTAAGTGTTCAGGGATGGGTAAGAACATTCCGTAGCAACCGTTTCATTGCTTTGAATGACGGTTCTACCGTTCATAATATTCAATGTGTGGTAGACTTCGAAAAAACATCCGAAGATGTCCTGAAACGTATTACAACCGGGGCTTCGATCCGGATAAAGGGAACTCTCGTAGAAAGCTCCGGAAAAGGACAAAAAGTGGAGATCCAGGCCAACCAACTGGAAATCCTAGGAGATTCACATCCGGAAGAATATCCTATTCAGCCGAAAAAACACTCCCTGGAATTCCTCAGAGAAAAGGCTCATTTGCGTACACGGACCAGCACTTTCAGTGCGGTAATGCGTGTACGATCGGCACTGTCGTTTGCAGTACACCAATATTTTCAAAATAACGGGTTCAACTACGTAAATACTCCTATCATAACGGGAAGCGATGCGGAAGGAGCCGGAGAAATGTTCCGGGTAACTACCCTGGATGCCACAAATCCTCCGTTACATGAAGACGGTCATGTAAATTATAAAGAAGATTTTTTCGGTAAGGAGACCAACCTCACCGTTTCCGGGCAACTGGAGGCCGAGGCCTATGCCATGTCTCTGGGTAAAGTATACACTTTCGGCCCTACTTTCCGTGCCGAAAACTCCAATACTTCCAGGCACCTCGCGGAATTCTGGATGATAGAACCCGAAGTGGCCTTTATGGATCTCGATGGTAACATGGACCTCGCGGAAGATTTTATAAAATACGTAGTCCGCTACGCTCTGGAAAACTGTCAAGACGACCTGGAATTCCTGGAACAACGTCTTTCGGATGAAGAAAAGACCAAACCTCAGAACGAAAGAAGCGAAATGCCTCTTACGGAAAAGCTCCGTTTCGTTCTGGATAATAACTTTAAAAGGGTAAGCTATACCGAGGCTATTGACATTCTCCGGAATTCAAAACCCAACAAAAAGAAAAAATTCCGGTACATCATTGAAGAATGGGGTGCAGACCTGCAAAGTGAACACGAACGTTACCTGGTGGAAAAACACTTTAAATGCCCTGTCATCCTGTTTGATTACCCGGCGAAGATCAAAGCTTTTTATATGCGCCTGAACGATGACGGCAAGACCGTAAGAGCCATGGACATCCTGTTTCCCGGTATCGGAGAGATCGTGGGGGGATCGCAAAGGGAAGAACGTTATGATGTACTCCTGGAAAAGGTAAAAGCCCTGGGAATCGATGAAAAAGAACTTTGGTGGTACCTGGACCTCAGAAAATACGGTACTGCTGTTCACAGTGGTTTCGGACTAGGCTTTGAACGGCTTGTATTGTTTGCGACGGGTATGACCAATATACGAGATGTTATCCCTTTCCCGAGGACACCACAAAATGCAGAGTTTTAATATTCTTATTATATATCCCGGTCCGAATTAATCCGGACCGGGATTTTTCTTTACCTCCTTCCCGGCATATTATCAACATCAAATACGTGTTGTCTTCTTTTCGAAAGTCCCGGAAACATCCCGTTATTTTCTCACATCAAAAAACACCATCTTTAATCCGGGATTTTACCTATTCGACATATTGCGAATATTTTTTTTAGCTATATTTACACGACCAAATCTTTAAAACTTTACTTATGATCTTCCGTACTGCCCTGTTAAGGCCGCTTATAGCCTTGATTATTATCGTTCTCTGTACCGCCTGTAGCAGTGATGACGATACGATACCGGAACCGGAACTGACCTTCGAGGAACTCTATTACCTATCCATTTCGGATGCTATGGTAACCGAAGAAGATGAGATCATCGACTCGTTATGGGCAATAACCCCGGAAAATGAAGGACTTCAATGGAAAACCATCAACGGTCGCGAATATATATTGATGGCCAGTTTTCACAAATATCCTTCCAGCTATCCCGCGGGAGATTCGATCACCAACACCTGGGGGGAATCCTGGTTATTTATTCCCGGCCAAATGAAATCGCGTATAAAAAATGATTTCATTCAAAGTTCGGATACAATAATGCGTATTTGCCAGGTACTGGGGCTTCCCCCTGCCGATGAAAACAGTAACACACACATCAGCACCCTGTGGGTACGTCCGGAAAGCCTTTACCGCCCTGCCGGTAATCCGGATGTCAGTACGACCACAACGGGATCTGCCCTTTCGGAAAATGTGTCGGAGAGCTACACCTCCTGGTTTAACGACTATATCATTTTTGCCTATTACCGGACACTTTCCTACGAAACCGATCATCATTATCCCTGGACACGTCTCGGATACACATACGATTGGTCTCCGGAAACGGCAGAGGTCGGATTAGGCGAATTCGTTTTGTCTACGAGTTCCGGTATCTGGGTTGAGGAAACTTCTGCCGCAAGTGATTTCTTTACGGACTGATCTTTTGTTGGTGCCGAACTCCGGATAACTATAAAACATAGTTCTCCTTTTTCGGTCCGGAGTGACGGAAATAAAATTACAGTATTGTTTTCAACGAAACTCCTATTTATACCTTTATTATTCCCCGGTTCAAAGTTTTCGATTATTTTTGTATTATAAGCCAGGAGTAATTGAAAGACAGATGCTGAAACAACAGTTACAGTTTAAATTATCGCAGAAATTATCGCCTCAGCAAATACAGCTGATGAAGCTGATCCAATTGCCTACATTGGCTTTTGAGCAACGGCTGAAACAGGAGATAGAGGAAAACCCTGCTTTGGAAAGTGGTAAAGAGGAGGAGGCAAATTATGAGGACGATATCAACGATCCTTATGAGGATCTCTATGAAGACGGTAATGAAAAAATAGAGGCCGAGGATATTAATGTGGATGAATATCTCAGTGATGACGAAATTCCGGATTACCGGCTGCATGCCAATAACTACAGTTCCGATGACGAAGAAAAGACCGTTCCGTATGCTGCCGGTACTTCTTTCCACCAATATCTGGTAAATCAGCTAAACACCTATTCCCTGAATGATGACCAACGAGACATTGCCGAATTCCTGGTGGGGAGTGTGGACGAAAGCGGTTATATAAGGCGGTCTGTTGAGGATATTATGGACGACCTTGCCTTTACCCAGAATATATATACGGATGAAGCCTCGATTGGAAAAATCCTGCAGATCGTCCATCACCTGGACCCGGCGGGGGTAGGCGCCAGGGACCTGAAAGAGTGCCTGCTTATCCAGTTAAGGAGAAAAGAGCCTGCACCTTCGGTAGAACTGGCCATTGACATCCTGGAAAAGTCCTTTGAACAGTTTACTAAAAAGCACTATAAAAAATTACTGCAACGGCACCACATTGATGAGGAAGAACTCAAAAATGCCGTACACGAAATTGAAAAATTAAACCCGAAACCCGGAAGTTCTTATTCCGGAAGCAACCGTATGGTAGAGCACATCGTGCCCGATTTTACCATACGTATCGTGGATGGCGAGCTGGAACTTTTCCTTAACGGGAGAAATGCTCCGCAACTGCATGTCTCCAAAGAATACAGTAACATGTTGCAGGGATATAAGGATGCGAAAGAAAAATCCAGGTCTCAGAAAGATGCCGTACAGTTCATCAAACAAAAACTGGATGCGGCCAAATGGTTTATCGACGCCATAAAACAACGCCAGGAAACCCTTTTCGTGACGATGAACGCTATTATGCATTATCAGTCGGAATATTTTCTGACGGGTGATGAACGGAAACTGAAACCAATGATCCTGAAAGACATTGCAGATAGTATAGGGATGGATGTCTCAACCGTTTCCCGGGTGGCCAACAGCAAGTATGTAGACACTCCGTACGGGACCAAGTTTATCAAGGACTTTTTCTCGGAATCCATGAAAAATGAGCAGGGCGAAGATGTCTCGACACGGGAGATTAAAAAGATACTCGAAAATATTATCGAAGAAGAAGACAAAAAAACACCGCTTACGGACGACAGGCTGGCTGTACTCCTCAAGGAAAAAGGTTATCCTATTGCACGAAGGACCATAGCCAAATACCGGGAACAGCTGGACATCCCCGTAGCGAGATTGAGAAAACAGATATAAAAAACGGAAACAGGCATAAGTTATGTCTCTTTCAAGCCCGGAAACTACACATGTATTTTTCAAAACTATTCAGCTACCTGCTTCACCCTGTTTTTATGCCATTTGCCGGCACAATCGCCTATTTCATGATCTCTCCTTCTTATTTCCCGGAAGAAGCCCGAAAAAGCATCATAATACCCGTACTCATACTCACCCTGATCGTTCCGGTAGTGTTGTACTTCCTGCTGAAAAACCTCGGATGGGTCCGTTCCCCGGAACTATCGGGAGTAGAAGAACGCAAAGTACCATTGTACACCGCCATTCCCATCACTTTTATCATTGCACGGCATATTACACCTGCCTCTACCGAACTGCACTATTTTTTTATGGGGATATTGGTGACCCTGTTCCTCTGCCTGTCACTGGTACTATTAAAGGTTAAGGCAAGTATTCACATGATGGGTATAACCGGACTGACAACTTTTATACTGGGACTCAGCATGCATTACCGTCTGAACATGACCTTTTTACTGGCTGCACTCATCCTTTTTACCGGTATTGTGGCTTCGTCAAGGTTACATCTGAAGGCTCATAATATCGGGGAGATCGCCCTGGGAATATTGCTGGGGGCGGTACCCCAGGCCATCATTTTTCCGTACTGGTTATAGGGCATAAAAGATAATACCCACTTTTAGGGATTTCATATCTATCTGCTCTCCGCTTTCCATTACGGCCCCATCCTTAAACAAATTTCTCAACCCGTAATAAGCATAAAAATTCCAGGTATTGTATCCTGCACTGAGGTGAAGACCTGCCTGGAACCTGGATATGTCTTTATTAGAGAACTTTTTCTTCTCATCCCCTACAAATTTATACCCGTTAGCAAAAACATACCCTAATTTAACCCCGGCATATACTCTCCAGAACTTATAAGTGGCAGCAGTGGAAGTCCGCCACCTGAATTCTATGGGCATCTCTAGCAAATGCGCATCCATTCTATTACGACTGTAATCCACAGAGTCCGGTATAACCCTGTAATTCATCCCTGCATCTCCTTTCAGAAACTCTAGGTTGTGAAAGTGCGCGTTGTACGCATACCCAAGCCCAATCCCCAAAGCCACGTTCCTCCGCCCGTTCAGGGGCATGTCCTTAATCACCCCAAACTGTATACCCCTGGACAGGTTGTTCTGTTTTATATCCGAAGGACGGTTTAACAGTATATTGTAAGTAACACCAATATATATCTGGTCTTCCTTATATTTATGGTCCACCGTAGTACTATCCGGAGTCAGTGTGTTCAATCCGGAATCTTGCTGAGCAATGCCGATCGCACAATAAAACAGGATCAGATAAACTACGCAAAACGAGCCTTTCATACATCTCAATTTTAAACAAATATACTCTATTTAGAATTTCATACGGACCAAGTCTGGGAGTTATGGAGGTTTCTAATTGGTAGTCCTAAATTGTTTCTCTGCAATAATTCTGTCTTGCTCCTGAAAAAATCAGCTTCCTTAAATCTAAAGAAATACTATCATTATGGCTTATGGTCCTTTGGCAAATAGGCCTATCAAATAATCCCAAAACTAACAACTCACAAAAAAACCGGCGCGTAAAATACGGCCGGTTCTCTCAAAATATAAGTTTAAGAAATGAGGATTATTCCATATTCCTCATTGCATCTCCTTCCTTGGTTGTGTAATTTACCTTTAAAGCATTTACTTTTCTCAACTCCTGCTTAATGTCAGATATAAGTCCCATATTGGTTTCTTTATCCACTTTAAGAGCTGTAGTCATCAAGGGTTGAAGTTCCTGCCTCATTTTGGCTCTTTCCGCCAGAATGTAAGGCGCCACCTCGTCCACACCTGCAAATTTATCGTTCAACTGAATCCTTGCCTGCGAACCGTACTTAGACTGATATCTCGGATGTGGTTTCCCGGCATATACATACACCACCCTATCTCTTTTATCCAGTTTTTGCACCTGGTCTGCGATAGGCAGGACATTATCTACCATTAACGAATCATCCTTCATCACAGTAACGGTCATAAAGAAAAACAGTAGCATAAATACGATATCCGGCAGCGACGCGGTGGAAACGGCTGGCAATTCGCCATCTTTCTTCTTTGTGAATTTAGCCATAATAGTATTTTTAGTTTTTCTTTGGTTCCGCTTCGGACAAAAATTGCGGATACATTTTCTGTATACGTTCTACTCTCGGTTTCAGCTTTTCTTTCTGATCATCCGGAGTTTTAGGGTCACTATACATATCCTGCATTGCCGTAAAATCGGTTTTATACAAACGTTGTGCTTCACGGTTCCGCAATTCATTATATGCAGCTACCAGTTCGTTTTGCACAGCAATATATGTACTATACTTGGTTTCCCTGTCGTTCTGAAGAGAGATTATCGCTTTTTCGGGGTGTACAGAAGATTTAGGATCTTTAGCCCCCTGGCAATAGTCGCAAGATTCTCCATTATCATTCAAGCCTCCGCCGTTATCGATAAAATCCTCAGCAACTTTACGAAGGTCTTTCAAATCCGTGACCTCATCGTTAACCATCAGTTGATCACTCTTATTGATGATCACCTGTAGCAAGTTTCTCTCCTTTATAATAACATCTTCATCTGGCGGCTCCAGTGGTGGGAGCTTACGGTCCAGCCCGGAATCTGTCTCAATGGTGGTTGTCACCAGAAAGAAGATAAGGAGCAAGAACGCAATGTCCGCCATGGAACCAGCATTTACTTCTGGTATACCTCTTCTTGCCATAATTACTTCATTAATATTTTTTTCACGCTTGACATTACCATTGCAATAATTGCAACAATTGCCAGTATGTAAAAGGCTATGAGTCCCCCCCCTACTAATTTGGAGGTTTCGGCAGTAGCCAACACACTACCATCTGATGACATAACTTCGCTTCCGGAAGCTAACGCATAGCTAACTACCAGTATTATAACGAAAGCCACCAGTGAAATGAGCATTTCTTTTAGTTTGTGGTGCGAGAACAAACTTTTTATACTGAATATCACTGTGATAAGAACAGCTATTCCGAACAGTATATAAGAGACGATAAACATCAGGTTTACGTTCGAATTTGTAGCTGCTTCTTCTACCGGCACATCAGTACTGGGCAACAAAAACCACAGTACGGCGCCGATTATACCAGCAATAATTAATAATATCTTATATATTTTCATAACTACTTTTTAATCTGGTTTTACTTTTTGTGAGCTACCAACAAATCGATCAGTGTAATGGAAGCCTCTTCCATATCGTTTACTATACTATCGATTTTAGCAATGATGTAGTTGTAAAATATTTGCAGGATAATTGCCACAATAAGACCAAATACCGTAGTCAATAAGGCCACCTGAATATCCGCCGCAATCAAAGATGCGTCCAATCCACCGGCTGCACTAATTTTGTCAAATGCCTGGATCATACCGATTACCGTACCCATGAACCCAAGCATCGGGGCTACTGCGATAAATAAAGATACCCAAGACACATTCTTTTCCAGCTGTCCCATTTGCACACCTCCGTAGGCCACAACTGCTTTTTCAGCAGCTTCCGTTCCTTCGTCAGCTCTTTCCAGCCCTTGATAGAATATGGAAGCAACAGGGCCTTTTGTGTTTCTGCACACTTCTTTCGCAGCTTCTACACCACCTGAAGCCAGTGCATCTTCTACTTTAGAAGTAAGCTTTCTTGTATTGGTAGTAGAAAGGTTAAGGAAGATGATCCTTTCAATTGCAACTGCAAGTCCGAGAATCAAACACAATAACACGATTCCCATAAATCCGGCACCACCTTTTATAAAATATTCTTTCAATACCTGATGAAAAGGTTTGCTTTCTTCACTTGAAGCAGCAGCATCGTCTTGGACGAAAGCAGCAGCGTCGTCTACGGGAGCAACTATTTCCGAAATATTTTCAGATACAACAGGAGCAAGATCCTTCGCTTCTGCCGTTGTTGCGTTAAGAGCCATCAATCCGGCAACAGCCAGAACAGAGAATAATCTTTTCATTTCTTCTAAACTTAAATTTTGTTAGTTAATAGGGTTAAAGATATAAAATTTTTACAATTAATGAATTTATAATAAAGAAGGGAAAACTCTTCCGATTCCATCCTCCCGAGTTCCGTTACCGGAAAACTAATAGTTTTTTTAAGAACTTTGTAACGGTTCCGGCAATTATATTTTTTTAAAGATATATTTGCCGGTTTTTTTATAATACAAATGCTTCAATTTCACTTGTTAAACTTGCAGAGAGGAAGGGATTCGAACCCTCGATACGCTTGTGACGTATACACACTTTCCAGGCGTGCGCCTTCGACCACTCGGCCACCTCTCTGTATTTTGAAGAATTGTTTCTTTGATTTTCTTCGGGGTGCCAAATAACGAATTTTTTTTTAGTTGATAAAATTTATCTTGTTATTTTTAATGTAATTCCCCCCTTAAAGGTGTTTCGAACACAGTTTTAAACGCTTTTTTATTGATTTTACACCCCAAAAGGTACATAAGCTTAGCAATCGCGGCCTCTGTGGTGATGTTTTTTCCATTGATAACCCCCATTTTCCGAAGGTGTGTACTGGTCTCGTATTTCCCCATCAGCACACTTCCTCCCGAGCATTGTGTCACATTAACTATAAATATCCCCTTTTTTACCGCTTTTTCCACCAAAACCCGGAACCATTCTTCTGTCGGGGCGTTACCGGCTCCATAGGTTTCGACAATAACCGCCTTCAGTCCCGGAGTTTCAAATATACCGGAAAGGACAGCTCCATTTATTCCCGGAAAAAGTCTTATTACCGCTATATTAGTATCCAGTTCTTTATGAACCTCGAACTTTTTTCTCCTGTTCGGCACTAATAGATGTTCGTCATTAATCTTCAGATGTACACCACTTTCCGCAAGGGGCGGATAATTCAGGGATGCAAATGCTTCAAAATGTTCTGCATTTATTTTGGTCGTGCGGTTGGCCCTGTAAAGTTTATACTCAAAATACAGGCACACTTCGGCTACTTTTGGCTTTCCTTTTTCCTTAAGCGCAGCTATTTGTATAGACGTTATCAGGTTTTCTTTGGCATCGGTACGCAAGTCTCCTATGGGTAATTGCGAACCTGTGAGAATGACCGGTTTGGTCAGGTTTTCCAGCATAAAACTCAATGCCGCCCCGGTATAACTCATGGTATCACTGCCATGCAATACGACAAAGCCATCAAAAGCATTATAATTATCCTCTATGATCCCGGCAATCAGTACCCAGTACTCCGGATTCATATTGGATGAATCTATAGGATCATCAAATGAAACTGTTTTTATATTACAATCCAGATGCGAAAGCTCGGGAATTCTTTTTAACAGTTTATCGAAATTAAAGGCACGTAACGCCCCGGTTTCATAATCTTTTATCATTCCGATGGTACCGCCTGTATATATAAGAAGTATATCAGATCTTTTTCCCATAATCGAAAAACTGTTTTGTAAATTCTGTCTCTATATCTTCTTATGCGAAATCAAACGGCCCCGCTTCGTATGTATAAGAGGTAACGCTCTTTTCTGTCATATATTTCATTATATCTTAATCCCTAAATGTATTACCTATCATATTCCATCCGGTTCACCACGGGGTTGGCATACATGGAAAGAAAATTTTTCCTGGCTACTTCGTTTTCTTTGCCCACTCTCCTTTCCAGTCTTCTTTCAAACTGGCGCTTCTCTTTTTCGTTATACTTATCCGTATACTTTCCGGTACCATGCAACAGATCGTATGCCAGGTAATTGGTAGGCCACAGCCGGTAATTCTTATGGATTTGCTCGTCGATAAGGTCTGCAAGTATCTGAAACTGCCTGTTCACAGGCTCACCGCTGTTCCGGATCTCATCCAGTTCGGTATCCAGCACATCCCCTACCTGTATACAGATGCGTTTCTTTTGTCCCAGTGCACCTTTGAGTATGGAGTTAAAATCCTCGTTACTGGTTTTTACATATTCCATGTCGTAATGTCTCGCCAGGAGCTCGGGCATTTTCAACAGATCGGTAGGATCGTATTCATATGAGATAGAAACGGGGGCAATACGCAACTTTTTAAAATAGTCCATAATCTCCTTTTCATCATTGGCCAGTGCCAACATCTTCAACACCCCTTGCTGTGTACGATCGTTACCATCTTTTGTACGGCCTTCTCTCTGGGCGATCCAGACGGACCTGTTCTCATCCTGCAACAGGTGTTTTATATAACCGGAAACTTTTCTGGAACTTTCGAGCATTTCCCGCGGCGAAAGCCCTCTCCGGATGAGAAAATTTCTTACAAGTTTGGATAATGCCAGCAAAAACGGCTTGTGTACAAGATTATCCCCTATCGCCGATGCGGTTAATACCAGCTTATTATCCATCAGGGCCACATTCAGCAGGGAAGTATCCATAACTATGTCGCGGTGATTGGATATAAAAAGGTACGAGGTATCCGGTTTTAATTTTTCAAAGCCCGTAGTAAAGAACCCTTCCGAACTTTTTTCCAGGACATTACGAACACTTTGATATATTACTTTCTCCTGAAAATCATTGACGGAATGACAGGAATCAAGTACTCCTTCTATTTCTTCCTGCGTCTTGTCCGGAAAAGTAAAATAGAGCAAAGCCCGGATCAAAGGATGATCCTTGTACTCTTTAAGAGCTCCATTTACCTCACTGTCCAGATAAGGACGAATTTCTTTATAATTATCCAACGATTAATTCTTTAAATACAGAACAGGATCTCCTTCACAACGACAAGACAATGAAATACAGCGATATCAACTTCATGACAAACAACTGTTCGGGACCCGTAACAAATTTAAGCACATCGGGCAAATGAACAAAAATTTATTGACTTTACCGTCTGTGTAATATTTAAAATTTCACATAACAGGGTTTCCGGCGCTCTTCTTTTCAGACCCCGAAAACATCGCTTGCATTTTTTGTGGTTATTTTGGCGGTCTCTTCTTCTGAAAGTCCGTAAATATCGCTCAGTTTCTTCAGTACGTTAATAACATACGCGCTTTCGTTTCGTTTACCGCGATAAGGCACAGGTGCCAGGTAAGGAGCATCTGTTTCCAGGACGATATTACGGATATTCACCTCATCCAGGAAACGATCTATTTTTCCGTTCTTAAAGGTTACAACTCCTCCGATACCCAGTTTCATATTATAGGATATGGCACGTTCGGCCTGTTCCCTGTTTCCTGTAAAGCAGTGAAAAATACCAAACAGATCCTCTCCTTTCTCTTCTTCCAGTATATCAAAAACCTCATCAAAGGCTTCCCGGCAATGTATAACAATAGGTAACCGGTGTTTTTTGGCAAGCTTTATCTGGTATCGAAAGGCTTCCTGTTGCCAATGAAGATAACTTTTGTCCCAATAGAGGTCTATTCCTATTTCTCCTATAGCATAAAACTTATGTGTATCGAGCATTTGTTCTACATGGGCCAGTTCTTCCTTAAAGTTTTCCTTAACATGTGTGGGGTGCAGTCCTGTCATCAGGAAAATATGACCGGGATAATCTTTTTCCAGTTGAAGCATGCGTTCGGTGTATGTAGAATCTATGGCAGGCACAAAAAAGCGTTTAACATCTGCTTTGAGGGCGCGTTGTATCATCTCATGCCGATCCTCGTCATAGGCTTCACTATATAAATGTGTATGCGTATCTGTTACCATCATGAGGCAAAAATAGAAACATTAAAGCTATCTTTGCACAAATTTTTAAAAAGACCGTCCCTATAGAAGAAAGGAAAACGGTAAAAGTTGAATGAAGCGCCCCGTACTTTAAATTGAAAAACAACATATGAAAAGTTTAAAGACTCTCCTAGGCGAAAAAGGATTCGTTAAGATTCCCATGGTATTAACCAACACGAATCACTTCGAAATACAAGCCAAAATAAATGGTATCGAAGGGCGCTTTATACTGGACACCGGGGCATCCAGCACGTGTGTAGGAGTAGATTGTGCCGAACACTTTAACCTCAATACGGAAGATTCACAGGTAAAAGCCGCAGGGGCAGGGGCCAATAATATGGATACCCGCATGTCCAAACGAAATACAGTTACCATAGGCCCGTGGAATAAGGATAAGGTAAAACTGGTATTGTTCAACCTCTCTCATGTCAACGAAGCACTGATACAACATGATTCCCTGCCTGTACACGGCATCATTGGTGCGGATATACTAAAAAAGGCCAAAGCTATTATCGATTACGGTAAAAAATGTGTTTACCTCAAGAGTAATCGAAACGGTATATAACAACCGGACAGACAAATAGCAAAAAATAGTTATCTTTGAAGTACCCCTTACTTACTGTACATTTCCAAGTACCAAACAACTAACACACGTCATTTCACAGACAATTCATACATTTTTGTGGATGGCTTTTAACCAAATTACTACCCCATGAATACTGTTTTAATGCCAGAAAATAGCACAAAGATCCTCACGGAAACCACTGCTTTATTACAAAGGCTCAAAGAGCTCATCGGAATCCGGACCGATGTTGAACTTTCGGATGTCCTGGGTATAAAACCCAATACGCTTTCCACCTGGAAAAAGAGGAATACCCTGGATTATAAAAAGGTGCTCACTGCATGTTATAATTACCGCCTGGATGTAAACAAGCTGTTTTTTAGTCAAAAAGCGCTTTCTCTTTCGGAGGCCGATGCGAACAGAGGTTTTCTGGTAGTCTCCAGAGAAATGTATTACCCGTATGTCGCCAATTTGAAAGACCTGATTTTTATCAATTCGCTTCCGAGGTTTGATTTCCCGTTTATTTCGGGGAAGAATATACGGGCGTTCCAGATTGTCGGTTCAGGCATGTCCCCTAGGCTGGAAGACGGTGATTTTGTAGTAGGGGAATACGTAAAAGACACCAATTCAATTATCAGCGGACATATTTATGTACTGATAAGTAAGATCAAAGGGATCTTCATTAACCGGGTGGAACCCGACCCTAACTTTCCCGGTTTTCTGCATATCCTTAATGACAAAAAGCTGATTTCTCCTCAAATGCGGATGGCAACAGACGAAATTGTAGAGCTGTGGAAAGTAACCTCGGTATTCTCACTCGATTTCATAGAAGATGAACAAAACGGCGAAGAGATGCGCACTTCATAAAATCATCGTGCGCCTACAGCTTATTCCAGGTGTTTTTCTATGTACTTCGAATTGAGAAGGCGCAAGGCTCCCATATAATTTATGTGGAAGGGAACCATGTCGCCCACCTTGATATTGTGGTTATTTTTACCCACATCCAGAACTATCATATCGGAACTCCCCCCTTCGAGGTGATATTCTTCGTAAAGAGGTTTTATGTTTTTTATTTCGATATCGAGTATACCGATATCCACCAAAATCCGTATGCTGGTTTCCGAATAATCCTCTATTTCAAAAACCGGCGTTTCTCCTGCCACATTGGAACCGACATACCCGGTTGGATTGGTTGGTTTTTCCATAACTTCCAGCACTTCCGCATACAACATAAAGACATCCTGTTTCATTCCCTCCATCGGAGAATCCTCAAACAGATCGTTGCCGAAAAACAGGGTTTCCCCTATCCGGAAATGGTTGACACCTTCCGGCACGAGGTTTTTACGCAACAAGGGTATGGTTACCGAAGTTCCCAGCGACACCCACGGGATCTTTTTATTGAACTTGGCCTCTATAAGCTGTTCGTATAAACTCATCTGGATGAGCTTGTCATGCGAAGGCATGATGCCGTTAAGACAGTTAAGGTTAGCGCCAATCCCTACCACTTCCACAGCTTCAAGGTCAAATACCCTGGCATAAAAATCCACAAAATCCTCTCTCATTACTCCTTCGCGAAGGTCTCCCATCTCAATCATAATAACAATACGGTGTACTTTGCCTGCTTTTATGGCATACCGGTCTATCATTTCGATAGTTTCAAACTGGGTGTTGAAACTTATATCCGCCACTTCTATCAACTCGTCTATACTGCGTGTTGGTGGTGGTTTGATATACCCGGTCTTAATTTCCGGGTTGATTTTTTTTATCATGGCCAGGTTGCTGAGACGGGAATCGAAGATACAATCGGGGCGAAGTTTTATGACCTCTTCCAGAAAAAGTTTGTTACCACACAATAACTTGGTCACTATCCCCCAGTCTTTGTCATGACTTCCGAAAAGGTCTTTCAGGAAGAGGTAATTATGCTTTAAAGCACGTGTATTTAATTTAAGATATGCCATGTTTTACGTACGGTTAATTGCCAGGAACACCAGCCCGGAGGATAAAATCCCTATAATGATCGGGTCAAAACCAAAGGGGACAGGAATAGTAAATATACTAAAAATCAGCGTACTGCCTCCACCAACTAACATCGACACCAGGGCTGCGGAAGATTTTACTTTGTGTGCAAAAAGCATTCCGAGAACCGGAATAAAAAGTCCCGAAACCATAAAGGCATAGGAATTAAGCATCAGGTCCAGAACATTTTGCATCTGAGATGCTATAAGAATTGCCAGAATACCTATAACCAGTGTAATGGCCTGTGATATCCGGATTACTTTGCTATCTGTACTTTTAAGTCCCAGGATATCGGTCACGAAATTTCCCGAAGCTGCCATAAGACAGCTATCTGCCGTAGACATTATTGCCGAAAAATAGGCAGACATCATCAATCCTGTTAATCCTACGGGAAGAATGGAACGCAAAAGTAGCGGCAAGCCCATTTCCGGATCGGTTTCTGCCATAGCCTCTCCCGTAGCGTAATCGAATTCGGCAAACATTCCCGCATCGGCAGCCACCCGTGCAAAAAGGCCGAGCAATACTCCCATAAAAGCCATTACCGGGTATTCGAACAGACCGGCAATGTACCAGGCTTTCTTAGCCGTTTTTTCGTCTTTACAGGAAAATATTCGTTGATACAGGGTCATCCCTATGAACCAGATGGGTACAATGGTTACCAGCCAGTTGACAAACTGTACCCAGCTCAGGTTTGAAAAACTGAAAAACTCATCCGGTAAACTTTCGCGTATCACGGACATCCCTCCCAGTTTTATGTAAGCCATGGGTATTCCTATACATATGAGTCCTCCCATAAGAAGTATCCACTGGAAAGTATCGGTATAAATAACCGCTTTTATACCTCCGGCCACAGTATAGGCCACGGCAACCGCGCCCATGATTATAAGGGCATTGTCCATGCTCAGCGCCGGGAATGTCCCGGTGGCCAGTTTGGCTCCCGCCAAAAGCTGTGAAGAAGTGAAACCGAGGTAACCTACGAAAGAAATCATCCCGGCCAGTAAAGCAACATTTTTACCGTAAAATTTCTGTAATAATTGAGGAAAGGTCAGTAATTTGTGCAAATGTCCCATTCTTATCACTTTCGGAATGAGGAAGACTGCTGCCAGCCATGCCCCTACCAAACCGGTAAAGAGCATCCACGAACCGGATATCCCCATGACAAACCCTAGACCTCCCAGACCTATGGAAAAGCCGCCCCCTACATCAGTGGCAACTACAGAAAGCCCCACATGGATACTGCTCATATTACGCCCCCCTACATAATAGTCCTCATTACTCTCGTTTTTGAGATAATAATACCACCCCACGATCATAACTCCTATGATGTAGGCGGCAAAAATAACAATGTCAATAAAGCTCATGCCCTATTTTTTGGTGAAGCGCATTTCTAGGTATTTATTTACAAATCCCAGTTTTTCGTAAAGGTGTTTGGCAGGATTGTCAGGTTCGACGTGAAGGGCAATACTACCTTCGGCCAGCTCTATAGCTTTCTGCATGAGCTCTTTCCCAATACCCTTCCCTCTTTTATCTTTATGTGTAGCAATATACACCAATATGTTTTCGGGAATATATCCTTTCATTCCCGTACTGTTTATGACTGTTGCGGCGACGATCTCTTTATTCTCTTTGGCTACCAGGACAAACCCTCCCAGAGAGGGTATCGTATCTCTCATGGAAAAATCAACAGCAGCCAGAATGTCTTTTTCCTCATCTCCGTAATTTTCGAGATGGGTGTATAAAAAATTCACCACTTCTTTTTTTTGATCATCCGACAATTTTTGATTGGGATTGTAAATAACAAATGTCATAGCAGAAATACTTTTAGATTGTAGAAAATATGGTAAAACAGCAGGGGTTCCACCCGCTATTCATGGTGTATCCGCCTCTTCCGGAAAAGACGGTTTGTGACATTGTTATGGCGGGGATATGATTTTGAAGAACTTTTTCAGAGAGGACAAGTCTGTTAAAGCTTCTAACATAAAAATCCGGTAATTAGGCTTTACTTTTTTTCGCATTATTACAAATATACGGAATCTTATAGAAAGTATTTTTCACTGGCGGCCGAAGGCAATTAAAACCCTGTATTTCAGCATGAAGAATATAAAAAGCAGATCATACGACCCCATACCTTACTGAAAAGTATTTCCCGAAAATGACCTGCTTTCCAACAGTAGGTTAAGCTATTATATTGTATGGATATAAAATAGGATATTTATGCGAAAATCGACTATAGTTTATATTCATAAATAAAATATCGCCTTCCGGGAAGATGATCCGAACAGTTTGTCATTTGGTATCCTTCCGGAAGGCAATTATTAAAGTACATCATTGCTTTCGGCGAACAACTTCTTAGAGCTTGTTTAAATCGGATTCGCTGAATCATCATATTGTTCTTTTTATTGTCGGCAAGCCCTGCTTTTCTCCTTTAATAAAGTCTATAAGAAACTGCACTGAAAATGTAAGTATGATAAAAAATATAATTAAGATGAACACCGTTAGCATTTGATTTTGACGGTAACCAAAAACTCCTTTCCCCCAGGATATTAAAACCCACTGTATCACATATAAAGATGTAAGATTCTTACTAGAGTATTGCACAATGCGTATACATATATTGTTCCCGCTCTTTAAGAATAGTTTATGAATAATCCACAGGAAAACCAGTGTCCACCCACCAAAATAGATTACTCCACCAGGCCCCATATGATAAAAATCATTGTAGTTATATTCCTCATACAAAAATACAAGCGGCGCTCCAATAGCTATAAACAGAGCTCCTGCCCAAAGCATATGCTTAAATAAACTTTTTTTATCATAGTTCAACTCCACATACCATTTACCGAAGAACATTCCAAAAATGATAAAAGACATCCACGGGAAAACAGGAAAATATACAAATGCAGGGAAATCGTTGCTAAAGAGTAAGTCCAAAATATAATTCAAAACCGGAATATCAATATTGATTCCACTAAGTTCCCTCGATAAAACCGCCACTGATAAACCAATGAGCAGAATTGCATACTTATTTTGTACAAACCTCCTGATAAAACCTATCACCAATAAAGACATCCCTGCCAACTGCAAAATATCTCCTAACAATACCAAATAAATATATTGTACCTGTATCGGGGCGTCCCATCCATACCGCTGGATAAAGTTATCCGGAGCAAAATCAAACCATACCGGAATTATGAACTTCGTAAAATTCATTAGTAAAGCAATTCCCAAAAGCAGGCATCCCCGCTTTAAAGCACTTTTCAGGCTTTGGTGACGGGAGGTCATAAAGGTGACTCCCATACAAACTAAAAAAACGGAAGTTCCTCTTCCCAGAAACACAATAAAATTTCCGGCTATCGACCCTGATTGTACTGCAACATCGGCATAAGTAAGCGAGGTATGTATAATTATCATCCCAATAACACTCATTCCCTTTATAATATCCAGTGCCAAAATCCTCTTGTCCTGATGTTCCATGCTTTCGAAAACCATTACTTGTTAAATATTGATGCAAGGGGCCATCTGGCGATCGTTTGCAACGAGTGCCCATTTACCTGGCATTTGCAATGCCCTTTATTAGCGTTACAAACGCTTTTTACAACTGGCACTCGTTACCACTATACTCAAACGAGTGCTAGTTATGCTATTACAACCGAATACCGGCCTTACTTTATTACGTTTGCCCTGCATCAAAACTTAACAACGAGGTTTGTCGCGAAATTCCTGAGCATTTGCGGGGCGATCACACCCTGACCTACAAAATAACGTTCATTGGCCAGGTTGTCCACTTTTACGCCCAGGCGATAATGTTTGGTATCGTAAAATGCGGTAGCGTTGACCAGCGTATAAGCCGGCAGTGTAAATACACCTGTAATAGCGGAATTTGACGTAAGGTGTTTCCCTACATAGTTTCCTCCGGCTCCCACTCCCAGTCCTTTTAGTTTTCCTTTAGGCAATACATAACTCACCCAGGCATTGACCAGGTTTGCCGGTCCGGCAGAAGCGGGCCTCCTGTGTATTAAAGCGGGAACCCCCTTGGTGAGTTCACTGTCGTTATAGCTATAGCCGGCAATGATATTGAGCCCTTCTACCGGGTTTGCAATGACTTCCAGTTCTATACCTTTACTGCGCTGTGTTCCGTCCTGGACTGTTATAGAAAATTCCTGGTCGTCTCTCACAATGGCATCCCTGTAGGTCATATTATCTACCCGGATGTCGTAATAACTGGCCGTAAGAGTGAGCCTGTTATTAAACAGGTTCATTTTTACTCCGCCTTCTGCCTGGTTGGCATGCTGGGGCTCAAAAACTCCTGAAATATCCGGCAGCGGCTGGGATACAGGGCTTACATTCAAAAAGCCATTCATATAATTCCCGAAAAGGGAAACCTTATCTTTAACAACCTGGTATACCAGCCCGAATTTCGGGGAGAGTGCGGTTTGGTTATATGTATCGTTCCAGAAACGGTCTACACGTAAACTGAACATGGCCATTAAATCATCTGTTACATTAAGCATGTTGGAAGCGTAAATGCCAGACATGCCGTTTGAACTTCGGCCCTTTGTCGGGGCACTCCCGCTTTCGGCGAGTTTTGCTTCTACCGCAGTACGGGTTAAATCGTTATAATTATCGCCTGGTATTACCCCATTGACATAATCGAAAACTATGTAAGGGGAGTTGTCCATCTTAACAGTCTGATTCAGGTAATCAACCCCAACGACAAGCCTGTTCCTAAGTCCCGCAATCCTGAAATCGCCTGTGAAATTCTGTTGTACATTAGTAGAGGTATTGACAGTATTCATTTTAACAACATTGCGCTCTAAAGTATCGTCTGTGGCCATCCGGATAAATTGATACTGATAAAACCCTTTGGACCTTCTGTCATTATGAGCGATAATGGTCTGTGAGTTCCATGTATCCGATATTTTATAGTTTACCTCACCCCGTAAATTCGTAGTAGGGTTCTTCATCGTTACGTCATCACTGGTATACGAACGGTCCCAGTCAAAATTCAACTGTTCGGGCCTTGTAGCGATAAACGGACGGGTACGGGACAGGAATATTACGGAAGGGCTGGTGCTTTCGGCATTGTAAAAACTGGTATTCAGTTTTATATTGAGACGCTCGCTTGCACGGTATTCCACTACAGGGGCGATAAAAAAGCTCCTTTTAAAACCGGCATCCTGAAAACTGTTCTGATACTGATATGCCGTATTTACCCTGAACAGCAGGTTTTTCTTTTTATCAACCGGGCCGTAAACATCTGCCGTAACGCGATTCAGGTCATTACTTCCCCCGGTATAGGATACTTCTCCTCCAAAAGTACCCAAAGGTTTTTTAGTAATGATATTGACCAGTCCACCGAATGAGGTAACCTGTCCGCCGTATAAGGTGCCGGAAGGTCCTTTCAGGACTTCCACCTTTTCCACGTTTGCCGGATCGTATTCCGCATTGGTTTCTCCCAATACGCCATCTACCAGGCCTGTCCCCGTTCTAAAACCACGAATCGTATAAAAAGAGCCGCCACTGGTGTTGATGTTCCTGTTGCCTTGTATCTTGTATACTCCGGGACTGTTTTTAAGCACATTGCTAAAATCGGTTGTGATCTGCTCGGTCAGTAATTCATTGGAGATCGAAGAATATACCTGCGGGTTTTCCAGGTCCTTCAGCGGCATTTTGGCTACCGTCTCGCTTTGTTTTTTCGCAAATTTATTGCCCCTGGACGAAGACACGGTTACTTCCTGTAATTCCTCTGTCTTTTCAGCAAGTACCAGGTCGGGCACGACGAGTACTCCTCCCCTGGCGGTGATTTTTTCTTCTACCGGGACAAATCCGATAGTGGTGACACGGAGCGTATATTCTCCGGGTTCAACACCGGCAATCCGGTATTCTCCGGATGCAGAAGTGTTCGTGCCCTTTACAGTTCCTACCAGCTGTACGGAAGCCCTTTGTAAAGGGGTGCCGTCAGCAGCCAGAACTTTCCCTTTAATTGTTGTCATTTGCTGGGCATACCCCGATTGTATACTGCTCAGGAATAACAATACAGTTATACATAGTGTAAAAAAATATTTCATATTTATTTTTTTAGGTTAGAAAAATTAAAAAATGGTTTTATTCAGGTTAAGATCATCGTATTTTTTCGGGGCTTATGATACAAGGCTCCCTGATTCGAGCCATTCTTTAATTACCGGGTAATTTACTTTTCCGTTTGACGTTAGGGGGACATCTTCTATATGACTGATTTTTAAGACGCTCGCATGAAGGTTGAGCTTTTCTTTAAGAACCTCTACAATCGACGCTCTTTTTAAATATTCGTCCGTGTACATTACGGCCAGATATTTATCATTGATCCCTGTACAGATAAAGGTTTGCCCTCCCAGTGCGTCTTTCAGAAGGAGTTCCGTTTCGTCGAGATTCAGCCGGACACCGAACAATTTTACGATCCGTTTTATCCGCCCTGTGATATAGTAATAACCGTCTTCGTCTTTCCTGGCCATATCGCCCGTATGCAATTTATCCTGTCTATCGAAAAACTGCAGATCGGTGCTGCTATTGGCGTAACCGCCAAAAACATTCGGGCCGTGGTAGATCAGTTCGGATGTTTCTTCGTCTATTTCAAACCTCCCGTTCTTTATCGGAAAACCGATAGATGTTCCTTTTCTCTGCAGATCTGCCGGTGGTAAAAAAGCCATCCTTCCACCGGCTTCGGTCTGCCCGTACTGTGCAAAAAACTGTTTGCCGAATTTCCGGGTGTATTCGGAAATGACCTCTATCAACTTCTGATTTAACATTCCCCCGGTGTGGGTGAGGTATCGCAGCGAAGGGTAATCTTTCTTAAAAAACCCGATGCGGTACAGCATTTCATAAAAATAGGGCACACCCCCTAAGGTGGAGTACCCGTATTTTTTAAAGTCCGACCAGAATTCTTTTTGAAAAGCATCTTTGTCCGTACAGACAATGGTCCCGCCTTGCATACAATTTGTCGTGAAAATGGAGAAGCCGTATACAAAATTGAGAGGTACGTTTAACGGCACCACATCTTCCGCTTCAATAGGCATATATTCCATAATGGCCCTGGCGTTATGCACAAGGTTATTATCGGAGAGCCTGACGAACTTCGGAGAGCCTGTTGTTCCGGAGGTACTCAACAGGAGTTTGATCTCCGGGTGAACGGGGTAATCTGCCTTTTGATGACGCTTGAATAACACCACGGTATCCGAGGCATTTATCGCACTGTATCCTTCTATACCCGGGCGTGAAGGATCATAGATATAAAAGGGCCTGTATTTCTCTTCCAGGTTTTGCTTAAAATGGGCATTCAAACCAGCTCCCAGCAATGCCACCGCGTGTTTTTCCCGGTAAAAATTCAACAGGGTTTCTATGGCCGGCAACTGGTTGTCGTTATAGATAAAGACCAGAGACCGTACATCGTCAACATCCAGGGACCGGTGCATTTCCATAACGGATTTGGAAACTCCGGTCCGTGTATCCGTAAAGGTCAACCTTTCATTTTTCCTTATTAAATCGTAAAGTTCCATGGCCTGTTCTCAGTATATCTCTTAATTGATCTCAATTCCGTGTTTTTTGAGTATTCCCTTTACTTTTTCTACATTTCCCATCTCCAGCACATCTTCCATATCAATAGAGATACTATAGGAATTTTCCAGTTCGCTTACCAGGACCAGGTGGCTCATGGAGTCCCATTCGGCTATCCCCTGGTATTCCAGTTCGTCAGTTACTGTTTCTACAGGTATTTCAAAGGCTTTTGCAAATACCTCATACAATTGTTCGGTTGTGTTCATCTTTTTTTTATTAAATTAATTGAGACTTAAACTTTTGTTTTTTTCCACTTCCCTTTGCGAAAAACCAGGATACAGGCCGTAGCAAGAACGAGTTCCGAAGCCAATATGGCTGCGAAAACACCGTTAGGCCCCAGGTTAAACGTAATTCCAAGTGTATAGGAAAGAGGAATCTGTGTTACATAAAACATGAGAATGTAAAGCAGGGTCACTACCATAACCTGTCCCGCGGCATTCAGGGCCCTCGAAATGACCATGGTATACCCCAACAGTACGTAAGCCATGGAAATGAAATGTATATATGTAGTGCTATGGCCAATGACCTCCGGCACATCGGAAAAGATCTTCACTACGGGATCTGCCAGGAAAACCCAGCAAACGGCTATAAGTATCAGAAATCCCATATTTATCATTCCCGCTCTCCACACCGATTTTTCTGCCCGGTCCGGTTGGTTGGCACCGAGGTTCTGCCCCGTCAGTATACCGGCAGCATTACCTATGCCCCAGGCAGGCATCGTGGCTATGGAAGCTACCCGCTGGGCCAGGATATAGCCGGCCAGGGCATTTTCCCCGAAGTGCGAGATAATCTTTATCATAAAAAGCCAGCTGGAAGCCGGGATAATATATTGCACCGTACCTCCGAATGTCAGTTTGAGTACTTTTTTAAAAATACCCCAGTGGAAGATCAATTGTTCCATACCGATCTTCAGAACGGTTTTGCCTTTTGCCAGGTGCCATGCCTGATAGCATACTCCCACCATTCTGGCAACTCCCGTAGCTATTCCCACGCCAAGAAGCCCGTAAGCCGGCACCGGTCCCCATCCGAAAATAAGGATGGGGCACAACACTATGTTCAGCGCATTAGACAGCCACAGTGTTCTCATCGCTGTAGAGGCGTCACCTGCTCCTCGAAATATACCATTGACCGCTATACGGAGAATAATAAATCCGCTGCATGCAAACATCACCCTGGCATAAGAGAGCCCTTCCCCGACCAATGCGGGAGAGAGGCCTATCACACCCATAATCTCCACAGTCCACACAAAACACAGTACACTTATAACCAAAGCCAGGGACACCGCGAGATAGATAACCTGCATAGCTGTGAGCCCGGCCATTTCAAACTTCTGCTCGCCGACCCTCCTGGAGATCACAGCCGAAGCCGCTATGCTGAGACCTATGGAAACGGAATAAGAAAAAGTGACCACAGATTCCGTTGCCCCCACAATGGAAATCGCATTGGCCCCGAGACTACTTACAAAAAACAGGCTTGCGCAGACAAATAAAGACTCCATAAGGAGCTCCAATACCATGGGGACGGCAAGCAGGGTAATGGCGCGGTTAATACTTCCCGTAGTATAATTCTTTTCCCTGCCGAGGACTGCCTTTATAAACAAGTCGGCATAAGGCTGAACCCGGAATGCCGTATTTTTGAAGTAACTCATCTTATTTGGCCCGTATCTGTTCATTCATCAAAGCAGTTTCCTTTTGTCTTACCAGGTAGAGCGGATTGGTCAGCTTACCTCCTTTCTTAGGAATGGCAAACCCGGTCCTTTCCGTATACCCCTGGTTGAGCAATCTCGAACTATTGATATAAAACCGCTTGAACTCCGCAACGAACAGATCGTACTTTTTAAAACGATCCGCCAGGTGCGGATGCTCCTCCTGATATTCAAATATTGTAGCTGCAACAGTATTCCAGAACGATTGTTCGTCATAGTTAAGATAGCTGTGCAAAATATCGGAGAGGTACCTGAAGAAGGCATCAAAGACACCCAGCAGGATAAACAACGGTATATTTTCCTTGTTGGAAGACCGTATTAACCCGTCTGCCAGTTCGGGCGGCAATTTTTCACTGACATCGGCCGTGAGGACAATATCATCTACAAAATCCTTGATGATCATCCTCACGGGAATACCGTCTTTCATCACCAGGATGATATTTTCCCCGTGAGGGGTCACGCAGAGGGAATGCTGGTAATAGATATGCAACAGCGGCTTTAAATAGGCTTTTAAATAAGTACTTACCCAGCCCTGAACGCTTAGCCCGGATTTGCGTACCAATGCCTTCACCAGAGGACAATCTTCATTATCCACATACAATAAGGCAGCCATTGTCATCAGTTTTTCCCCTGGCCTCAGGTATTTTTCCGCACTTTCTCTCCATAAAACACCCAGCATCTCCCGGTATTGATAGGGGCTGTCTTTAATCAAACTGTATTGAGGATGTTTATAAGACACCGTTGCTACCTCTCCGAGAAGTACTACCCCTGCCTTTTGGAAGTATAGATCTTCATCCAGCAGTCCTTTTACCCATTTGGTAACGTTTGGCGCAATAGCCATCTGTTTGGGCGATAATCCCCGGATATTCCCGGTGCTCAGAATAGAAATCGCCGTTTTGACATAATGTTTAGTGGGATCACTCGTATTAAAAAATGTCCTGATACTCTGTTGCGGGGCATACAGGTCATCGCCAATGCCCAGGAGAACCAGGTGTTGAGATGCCAGGTCCTGGTGAAACTGAAAAGCAATTTTATTGTTCAGTTGCCAGTCGTGTACGGGCAGAAAGACGTAATCTTCCGGGGCGAGCCCCTGATCTTTTAACTTCGTTTCAAAGGCCAGTATCTTTTCTTCTCCCAGTTCATCCCGGTAAAAACGCTTTATCTCTATCGTTTCCAGGGCGTGGAACTGTGCCCTGTCCTTATGGGCAGCCAGCCAGAAAAGCCTGGTTTGTTTGTCCATTTCAGGCGCATAATCCGCATGGTCCGTGTAATTGAAACCTATACGCCCTTTGTTCACGATTACCCAGGGATGCCCGTCCATCTGGTGTTCTACCGTCTGATAATCTGCCTCCGCCAGGTTCGCAGAGCTGAGCTTCCCCCTGGAATGTACACGGGCATCGGCATAAAGTGTATTTAACAGTTCTTCGATGTAGTGGGCTAATGTAAACGAATCCACACCGAAAGTATGCTGCAGTTCCATGAAAAAGTCCAGTACGTCTACCGCAGCAATTTCCCGCCCGTTTTCCCGTTTGCGAATACTCTTTTTTTCGATATGCCAGTAGTCCAGGAACCTCGGATAAGCAGAAAAGGTATAATGTATGTGTTCATGGTCTGTTTTTAAGCGGAAATGTGTCAATCCGTCTTCTTCTTTTAACAGGATCTCCGGGATAAAAACCTGTTCGTGCATCAATTCCGCGAGACTCTTGGCCAGAAGATCGGTATTTACCTTTTTCCAGATCTTTACGTCAGTCTGTTGTGTTAATATATCTTTGGTGGTTGTCATGGTCGCCTGTTTTTGGTATTGTTCTATTTAATCCCTTCGGTCACAGCCGCAAAATCCTCTTTTCGGGAAAACCGGCCTTCTTCCTTCGCTATACCAAATTCCTGGAAAGCAATGCGCTTTTCAACCTTGTAAACTTCCCGGTTTGTCAACTGGTTGATGATATGGGAATTGCGATAAGCCCCCATTCCCAGGTCGGGGGATACAAAACCGTGGGTGTGCAGTTCGGCATTCTGAACAAATATCTCTTCACCGTTCTTATCGATAGTATAGTTACGCTGCACATTGAACAGGCCGCTATCTATCCGGTCTATTTTATGTTCTATTCCCTCCAGAAAATCCGGTTCTTTATAGGTATAACCGGTAGCCAGGATGACAAAGTCGCTCTGACATCTATATGCCCGCTGAAGTTCCGTTTGCGTAAAATGAAGGTCGTAGGCACCATGGTCTGCAGCCATAACTTTGTTGAGCTGCATATTAGAACGCAGCTCAACATTTAAGGGCGTATTTTCAACACTCATTTCATACAGGGTATCGAAAATTTCATTGATCAGGTCGTAATCAATCCCCTTGTAAAGTGCATTTTGCCTGGCCAGCAGTTGTTTCCGTTGCCCGTATGTCATATTGTAAAAATGGTCTACATATTCCGGAGAGGTGAGTTCCAGGGTCAGTTTGGAATATTCCATAGGAAAGAAACGCGAGGAGCGGGTGAACCAGTTCAGTTGCAACCCGTTTTCCGTAGCAGGCAAAATATCCCGGAATATTTCGGCCGCACTCTGCCCGGAACCTATGATAGTCACAGAAGTGTTTTTCAGAATATCCGGTTTGAAATATAAATATTGAGAAGCATGGATCACCTTTGGCATGGTATTCTTATCGATAAAATCCGGGATATACGGTGAAGTCCCGGTGCCCAAAACAAGCTTTTCCGCATAGTAAACGGACGTCAACGCGGTGCGGGTATTCAATACAGTAACGGCATACAGTCCACTGTTGTGTTCTACAGAAACTACTTTATGTGAGAACCTACAGTTGGGCAGCCTGGAAACCACCCATTTGCAATAGGCATTGTATTCTTTCCTGAGGATATAAAAATTTTCACGGATAAAAAATTTGTATAACCGTCCGCTTTCTTTCATGAAATTGAGGAAGCTGTACTTACTTGCCGGATCGGCCATCGTCACCAGGTCGGCCAGGAATGGGACCTGGAGGGTTACATTATTCAGCATTAAACCCGGGTGCCAGTCAAAGCCATCCGACTGATCGAAAAAAACGGAGGACAGTTCCTCCACCGGTTCCATAAGGGCAGCAAGGCCAAGATTAAAAGGTCCGATACCAATACCTATTACATTATATTTTTCTTTGATACTCATTGTTTTCAATTTTTAATCCCGATAGATTCTACCGGGAGGGGTTCTGAGACCGGAATGTTCTTAAAATCTTTTGCTGCGGGAAACTTGGCCCAGTACCATTCCCTGTAACAGAAATTGAGGTTCGCCTTTTTGTGCGGCATTTCAATGACCTTTTCAATTTTGAACCCTACATGCGCCTTGTTCATCATGGAAGCCAGGGAATCTACGGCGCCTTCTCCCACCATTTTTCCAACCTGTGTTTCGGCAAAGACAAAATCCATCATGGATTGTGTAGCCGGAGAAGCAAATTTTAACTTAGGATCTGTAGGGGCAATAAACTGGTGGGTTCCGTAATCCGTAGGCAACACCTCGTAATATTCACCAACAATATCCCGGCCGGCCCAATACACTTCAATATTAAATGTTGGTACGCCGTTAGCTTCACCGATATAACTGTGCAGCATATCTCCCGGAAGCAATGTTCGGTAGTATGTTTCGAGTTCCCGGATAGGCCAGTTCATTTGCCATATTTTAAGGGCATGTTCCCGATGGAACCATTCATGAAGCATCTCCAGGTCACGGTCTATATCTACCGGTCGCAAGGTTATGGTTACCTGTTCTTTTTCGAAATACCGGCTGTACACCACATTTTTACTTTGAGGGCAGATCAGTTTTTCCGAATAGAAATATTTATTGAGGGGGTTGGGAAATGTTTTGTAAACCGCAGGGTTCGCCCTTGGTGCACTGGCTTCGTCCATATTATTCAGGCTCGTAAGCAAATTGCCTTTTACCATCAGCTTCACACTGTTAAGCAGGTGGGAAACCAATCCGGTATCGTCTGATTCTTCTTCGGCTTTCAGGGATTCGTATAAAAGATGTATAAGGGTCCGTTCCGGTGCCAGGTTGTTTTTTCCCAGCGCACCGATCACTCCGAAAAGGTGGTTGACCAGAAGGTAATATCCCCAGAAATTTATCATCCTGGGTTCGGAAATAAAAGATCTGCTGTCTTTTCCAAAACCGGGAAGAATACGTAAAAGCTCTTCTACTTTACCTTCACGGAAAAAGTACCCCTGGTTATCTCTGTAATAAAGTTTTCGGGGGAAAAGATCATCGTCAAATTCTACGAGCATATTTTGCTGATGGAACTCCATACCGAATCCGTATGTGTTGAAAATACCCACTAACGGACGTATGGTTATATCGAGATATTGTTTAAACCAGGCTACAGCAACATCTTCTATAGTCTCCTCCCTTCGTTTTGCCGCCTCCTTAATAAGTTCCCGTATTCTGGGTTCCTGTCCCAAAACACTGTCCTGGCAAAGGGAAGCTACAAGACCTGTGTTTTTTTCCGCCGCTTCTCCCCGGAAGGGATTCCGGCGCACACTGGTACTAAAACCGTCGATAACCTTATCCTTATAGACGACCATCATAAATGCCGGATCGGGAATAAGTTCTACTTCGGGAAAGTCTTTCCGCATATCTTCCCCCCACGCTGTTTTCAACAGCTCACTGGCATCGTATCCGCGATTTAATTCATGAGGATAGTTAACACGAAAAGAATTGGTGATCTTTACATGCAGGGAAAACTTATACATCCATTCGCTTTCGGCATTGTAAACCGTACGAACGGATGAAGTAGGTGTAAATAGCAAACCGAATTGCCCCAGGCTGAACAGGAGCTGTTCCGAAAGCATTTCTTTTACTTCCTGTTGCTCCAAAAGATAAGAAGCCTCCCACGGATGCACAGGTATGACTTTCCATTCCGGGTATTGTTCCAGTAATGTCCGGGCAGCAGAATCTGCCTGTGGCGTAATTTCTTTTCGCAGCTGACTTGTGACTAAAGATTCTGCAGAGCTTTTTTCCCTTACATTATCCGGGTGAACCAGGAAGTAATGCAGCGGAAACTGCCCTGCGGTCTCCGGGGAATATTTTATGAGTTCTTCAGTAGAAAAACCTTCTCTGCTTTTAGGCAAGGGGTGCACACTATGCCCCAGGATCAATGCCTGTTCCGATGCTATGAACGTCTGAGTTGGGTTATTGACAACACGATGATTTTTTTCCGTATGGGCCAGATATTCCGCCAGGTTGTGAATACTGTTCTTCATGCGTTCTTTGGTAAATGCAGCATCCGCTTCGGGATAGTCTTTTTTAGCATATGCCACAACAAGATCCGTAAATTCCAAAGGTGTTATTTCCCTGATCTCATCGGATTCGTAATGGCGTTGTATTACGGGAAAACCAAAGGAATGTACGCCGGTCTCCGAGAAATATGTCAAAGGGGCAAAGACTTCCGTGACATTATCCGTAAAATCAAACCGGAGAAAGGAAAAATGGTCAACGGAACGCATATGATCTGCCAGGGACGGATCGTATTTGGGGATGCCTTCATAACGGCTCCAGTTATTAAACTCCCTGCAATAACTGTTCAGCAGGGACTTAAAATTGATTTGCTCCGCTTGCGGGAGAAACCGGGTTAAGCTGTAGGTATTCGAGTCCATGTTTTTTTATTTTGGTAAGGATAACTTGTATATCTTGAATGGTTGTAAGGGGGTTGAAGATGGTAAATTTGAGATAAAATTCTCCGTTTACCTTTGTACTGGCCAGCAGCACTTCACCGCTGAAAAAAAGTGTTTTTTTAATGAACTGGTTCAGTTCGCATATCTCGTCTTTTTCCGTATCCTTTACGTAACGGAAAACCAGGACTCCTATATCCGAATGGCACAGCAGTTCAAAATTGTCGTCTTTATCCAGGAAATCGGCGGTCTGTACGGTCGTCTCTATGATGGTGTCCGTATATTGTCCGAGTTTTTCTTTTCCGAGGTACCGGAGCGTAAACCACAGTTTGAGTGCATCAAAACGACGTGTACTTTGCACAATGGATTTATTGATCTGGGCTGGCAGCTCGTCATAATCCTGCTCTTTCGGATTAAGGTAATCGGCGTGGTGTTTAATGATATTAAGGTGAAGTCTGTTTTTGATGATAAACGCACTGCTGCTGATGGGTTGAAAGAAGGATTTATGATAATCGATCGTCACCGAATCGGCCTGTTCTATACCATCCAGAAGCTGCCTGTGTTTATCGGTAAGTAATAATCCGCAGCCATATGCAGCATCTACATGAAGCCATAAACGATGTTCCCTGGCTATGTCGGCTATATCTACAAGAGGGTCTACATTTCCAAAATCAGTAGTTCCTGCCGTTGCCGTAATGGCAATCGGGATGTTCCCTTTTTCTCTTTCCCTTAAAATGGCCTCTTCCAGTTTTCGGGGATCCATACGATAACGCTCATCAGTCTCTACGGGAACAATGGACTGCTCTCCCAAACCGAGGATGGATGCATTTTTATGGTTGCTGAAATGTGCTTTTTCGGACACGAAAATCCGGAATTTAGTGGCTTCAGGCGGACATCCGTCCAGTTTTATATTCCATTTCAGATATTCCAGCGAAAAATAATCCCTGGCCAGGAGCAATCCCATCAAATTGCTTTGAGACCCGCCCGCCGTAAAAATACCGTCACAGTCAGACGAAAATCCTATCTGCTCACCGGTCCACGCTATGAGTTTACGCTCCATAAACGTTCCCCCGGCACTCTGGTCGTAAGTATCCTGGGAAGAATTAATAGCGCTTATCAATACTTCTGCCGCAAGTGCCGGGATCACTACCGGGCAATTCAGGTGGGCTATGTATTGCGGAAGGTGATACGCCGTAGCATGTTTCACATATAGTTCATCGGCCTCGTTAAGCAGGCTCTCATAGTCTTCCAGTGGTGTGCTGAAATCTACAGATTCTACTTTAGACCGGATGTCTGCCGGCTTAATCCCGCTAAAAGGTTTCCGGTTATTTTTCAGGAACCGGGAAACACGTTCCCGGGCCAATTGTATTACTTTGGCATACTCGTCCGCAGCCTGCCCGTAAAAAATATCTTTGCAGAGGTCCTGCTGCGGGGAAAGCACCCCGGCAGGAGGTTCCTCATCGTTCCATAATGTTTTGTTCATACTATTTAAGGTTTAAGTTCAGGTAAGATTCATTTGAGATAGATTACTTTTTTGGAAAGAGGACTTCTCTTCTTTTTCGACAATTTCAATGCTTCGGGATAATAACCCAGGTAAAGTAAGCCCAGTGATCTTTCATTACCGGCAAGACCGAATCCCGATACATAATCGATCGCGACACTTTTCGTACTCCAATAACTTCCTATGTTATTGGCGGTACAGGTAAGGGCCATATTCTGTACGGCAGATGACACGGCGGCAATTTCTTCCCATTCCGGCAGATCGATTTTTTCGTTGCGGACCAGGACAACACCAATCATACATGCTGCATTCAGGGGATAGTTCCGAAGAAAAGACAGTCGTTCCGAGAGTGCTTCGGGCGAAAGCTGTTTAGCGTAGTAATCCTTGTAGTATTCTGCCATGTATTCGCCATACGCTTTAAGGTGCTTTCCTCTGAAGACAATAAATCTCCAGGGCTCGGTCATCTTGTGCGTAGGTGCCCACGTAGCATTGATCAGAATTTCGTCCAGCAGTTCATCCGGTATCTCTCTTTTTATAAAATCATCGGCATAAATACTTCTCCTGTTCCGGATGATTTCAGAAAATTCTTTGGATAAATTCAAACAATCCTCCATAGTATTTACAGTAGTTTCATTGATAAAGTTCACTTTTTTGGGTAAAAAATTAAGTCAGCTATTGTTATTTAGACTTATTCAAAATATATTTGTGTAATCAATATTTATTTAGACTTATTAAAAACAAAACTATAAACATTAATTTTCAAATCAAAATAAATATGAAAGATTTTATGTCTGCCTCAATCGTAATTATGTATTCAACACATAATTAACCACTTAAGAAAACGCATTAACACATCTTACTATAAACCAAATAAAATGTCCCTAAACATTATTCATAAAAGATTTATAAAATGGACTTACAACCAATTACTTCATCTGAAAGATCTCTTGAGCAAACCCCGACTTACGTTACAGCCCCGATTTCACCTTTAATTATCGATGTGACCCCACAGGAAAGAAATATTCTCTCCAGTGTTGGCAACCTTCTCGTAAAGGCATTCCACAGCTATGAAAATCCAGATTATATTTCCTCGCTCCACCTTCATGCCTATCAACTGCTTCCAGAGCGTATTACCAGGATACTCAGCAAATTCGGAACCGACTTTTCTTCGGACCAATACGGGGCTATTATTTTCAGGGGACTAATGGAAGTAGACCAGGATGCTTTGGGTCCTACTCCCCCGAACTGGCAACAGGCCGACTATAAAAAGTTGAGAAAATACGGTTTTATCTGCTCCCTTCTTCACGGGGCCGTTCCGTCCAAACCGGTACAGTATTATGCCCAACGAAAAGGAGGAGGTTTATTACATGCCATTATTCCGGATGAAAAAATGACGACAACACAAACAGGAGCCGGGTCCAAAACCGACCTGTTCGTCCATACGGAAGATGCTTTTTTATATAACCAGGCTGATTTTCTGAGTTTTCTTTATCTACGAAATGAAGAGAGAGTTCCTTCTACCCTGTATTCCATACGGTCGCACGGAGCGATAAACCCGACTTTGGAAAAATTATTTGCGCCCATTTATCAATGTCCGAAAGATGCCAATTATACAAACAATGATAATGTGGAACCGGGACCAGCAACATCCGTCCTGTATGGGAACAGGACGTTACCCTTTATCCGGTTTGACGCCGCAGAACAAATATTCAATGAAAAGGCCGGGCAAAGTCAGCAGGCTCTCAATAACCTCATCAATTTCTGGGAAGAGGCCAAACCACTTATAAATAATGAATTCATACCGGAATCCGGAGATGTAATATTCGTAAACAACCATTTATGTGCTCATGGCCGAAGTGCCTTTATTGCCGGCCAGCGTACCGATAACGGAAGAATTGTAAAGTGCGAACGCCGGCAGATGCTACGTATGATGAGCAAGACCAGCCTTATACAGATCCGCTCGGTAACGGACACTAACGATCCCTATTTTATTATGGAAGAGCACCTCGGGAAAATTTTCGCAACAGAATAAATCCCCACAGGAAAAATTAATGAAAAGTACTTACTAAAGATTGAGATCTTTGGGCACTTTGCCGTATTTTCGGGTGTCTTCTTTAGTGAGTACTTTAAAATCTTCGGTCTTAAAGAGGCCTTCCAGGATATGTGTGAATTCCGGCGGAAGCCCTGTAAGCTTTCGGGTATTCATGTCTATCCAGGCACCCATCATTTCACAACGAGCAAAATTTCTCCCTTTGTCGTCATAAAAATTATGATGAAATTCAAAAAATCTACCGTCTTCACTCATCCCGGCAAGTTCCAGAGAAACCTTTATCGGCTTCCCGGCAAAAACTTCCTTGAAATAATAGACATGTTCGTAAAACACCACGGGACCGATATGATGTTTTGCCAGTTCCCTCTGGGTAAGTCCGTTTTCAATAAGGAACGACATGCGCGTATGGCTCATAAAATTAATATAAGCCGAATTGGCCAGGTGACGGTTGGCGTCTATATCACTCCATCGTATATCAAATTCTTTAAAATACATGATTTCCGTTTTTAATGTTATGCACGCATAATATATGGTAAATATAAAGCTTTTTAAATAACACACCACAGCATAGCAACATCAATAACAACCTGGAGCCACAGAACATGGAATTCTCCATCACTGATATTTCAAATTTCACAAAAAGGTTTTTAAAATATGTTAAAAGCGACAGGTAAAATCTGTTTTATTACCTATATTAGTGGCTTAAAACCATAAATTCCCCAAAAGCCGGATGAATAAATTGACTAACCCTTTTTCCGGCAGGGTATTAAACAAGATGAACAGTAAATGTTGCCCGGGAAACGACTTTGGAGAGAATTACACGATAATTTCCGAACTATATCCGGGTACATGGGCAAAAATTCAAAAAAGATGAAAAAATTATTGCTGACAATGGCATTGGGCACTGCCGTCATGCTGGTAAGTTGCGGAGAGAAAAAGGAAAAGAAGGAAAAATTCAGTTACGAAAGAACCCAAACTGAAAAGAAATCCGGAAATTCCGGAGCTCAAGCCTCCAAAGTTCCAGTGGACATGGACAACAAAGGTATCGGTCCCATTAAAGAGGTAGAATTCGGTGATATCGATAATGATCTCGCCGCCAAAGGCGAAGAGGCTTTTAAAGTAAAATGTACGGCCTGTCACAAAACCGATCAGAAATTCATAGGACCTGCCCTCAACGGTGTTTATGAGCGCAGAAGCCCGGAATGGGTAATGAACATGATGCTCAACCCGGATGAAATGCAGAAGGAAGATCCTATTGCCAAAGCACTGGTAGAAGAATATAACGGAACCCTGATGCTCAACCAGAATCTTACGGAAGACGAGGCCAGGGCCATTGCGGAGTTCCTGAGAACACTTTAACCGGATTATAAAATATACTGTTTTTGTCCCTCTTCCTTTTTCCGGGTAAGAGGGATAATTTTTTGTAAATTAAGAGAAAATTATGGGCAACTCCAAAGTAAGGGATCTGAAGGTGGATATCCTGTCTGATAATTGGTATACCTTAAAGAAAGCTACTTTTGAATATCAAAACAAAGACGGGGAATGGCAACCACAAAGCCGGGAAGCGTACGATCGCGGAAACGGGGCCACTATCCTGTTATTCAATAAAGAAGAACAAACCATTATATTAACCCGGCAATTCCGGATGCCCACTTATCTGAACGGTAACGAAACAGGAATGATGATAGAGGCTTGTGCCGGCCTGTTAGACGAGGATAGCCCGGAAGCGTGTATTAAACGGGAAGCAGAAGAAGAAACCGGCTATAGGATCAGGGAGGTCTGCAAGATATTTGAAGCATACATGTCACCCGGTTCCGTAACAGAGATCATCTATTTTTTCACCGGGGAATATTCCAAAGAAATGAAAGTAAGTGATGGAGGTGGCCTGGAAAGCGAACACGAAAATATCGAAGTCCTGGAAATTCCTTTTTCCGAAGCCCTGGCCATGATTACGGACGGCAGGATAAAAGACGGAAAAACAATTGCTCTTTTACTCTATGCCCAGGCTAACGCATTATTCGCTCCCGATAAGCCATGAAACTAAAAGAAATACATTTAAGTACGGATAATTTAGAAGAAACAGCCGGTTTTTATGCCGACATTATGGGCTTACCCGTCCGGTCCGATAATACACTCTTACACATACAGGCGGGAGAAACACTGCTCGTTTTTAATACATCCGAGAAATTAAAGCCGGTATACCATATTGCTTTTGATATCCCGAACAACAAGCTGGAAGAAGCCCATTCCCTCATGAAGGGAAAGGTAGGTATCCTGTTCGTTTCCGATGAAGACAATGAAACTATAGCAGATTTCTCAAGATGGAACGCCAAATCCTTTTACTTTCGCGATAACAATGGTAATATACTGGAATATATTACCCGGTATGACCGTAAAAAAACATCCGATCGTGACTTTGATGGCCTGTCTATACTCAATATCAGTGAAACAGGACTGGTCGCTGATGATGTACCCGGTCTTGCATCTGAAATCACGAAAAAATACGGGGTGAAAATATATCCGAAACAACCTCCGCAGGAACATTTTACCGTTATGGGAGATGAAGAAGGACTTTTTATACTGGCTGCTTCAGACAGGGATTGGTTTCCCACCACACAAAAGGCATCTTCTTTTCCGACAAAAATAATCTTCCAGGCAGATGGACAGGAGCATATACTCCACAGGGAGAAAAAATAAACAGACTATCCTCCGGTAATTCCCTTCATTGTGTTTCCGGGTTTTACTGATAAATGGCCTGTTTTTAATTTTTAAAAGTTTACAGAAATTTATCTACCTCCTTATAGGCTTCGATCACGGCAAGCTCGCCTTCTCCGTTCGGTCTGGAATTTCCGTGTTCCATACCTACAACTCCTTGAAAACCTTTATCATAAATATACTTGAATACATTTTTGTAGTTGATTTCTCCGGTGGTAGGTTCGTTCCTTCCCGGGTTATCCCCCACCTGGAAATAAGCGATCTCGTCCCAGCTTGCTTCTATATTGGGAATGAGATTTCCTTCGGTTATCTGCTGATGATAGATATCGTACAATATCTTACAGGAAGGTGAATTTACCGCTTTGCAGATCTCATAAGCCTGTGCTGACTTCTCCAGGAACAGCCCGGGGTGGTTCATATAATTCAACGGCTCCAGAACCATCGTTATACCATGAGGTTCCAGTATCTCTGAAGCCTGTTTAAGAGATTCCACTACATTTGCCGTTTGATATCCCGGTTCTTTCCGGAAATCCTTATAACCGGGAACAACGGTAACCCATTTTGCATTTACTCTTTTGGCCACTTCTACGGACTTTCGTATATCTGCAAGAAATTCTTCCCTTTTCCCCTCGTCTCCACTGGTGAGATTTGGTTCTGTCCAATATATCTTATGAGCCACGAACACCCCCATTTCCATACCGAGGTCCTGCATGGTTCTGGCCATTGCTTCCTGTACATTGACAGGGCGCCCGGTCATACCGTTATCCTCGAAAGCGGTAAAACCCTGTTCCGCCATATATTCGAGCTGGGAGATAATATCCCCGCCGGCATTGTGTTTAAACATCCCGTCGTGAGGGGCATATTTAAGATTGAATTTATGTTTTTCCTGTGGTGTCTCTTTTGTATTCCCGGCAAAACCGAAAGCTCCGGTGGTAGTCACCGAAGCTCCCAGGGTTGCCATAAGAGAATTCTGTACAAATTTTCTTCTTTTCACAATTGGTTGGTTTAGTCAAATGCCATCCCGCGCTTTTTACAGGTTCGGGGATGAGTTTTTTTATAAAGACCACAATTTTCCTCCGGTAGCTTCTTCCAACGAGATACAGCCCTGTTGTTTCCCCGGAATGGGGTCATAAGCGAGGACTTCCTCCCCAATATATTCACTGATCTTAAACCCGGAAATGGTTTTTCCTCTTACGTCCTTTACAAAACCAAAAACCAGGGCATCTTCATTTTCCGGAGCAGCTCCATCGTCAGAATCCCTGTATTCCCGTAGTTTTCTTTCGAGATCCTTTCTCTGATCTTCTCCTACACCCAAAGAAGCAGCTATAACTTTTTCCACTTCTTCCTCTTTGACTTTAGGAAGGTCCGCAGGATCTTTAACTCCCAGTTTATTGGTAAAAGCCTTCATTCCGTCCTTAACCAGTTTCTGGTCCTCCGGGCCGTACACTTCTTTAATATATTTATCAATAAACTGCGGCACATTCAATTCTGCGGCCCCGGGAAGATCATCGGTTTTCGGGAGGATAATATCTACCATTTTAGATAGCACACTACCTTCCTCAGGAGTAAAGAATTCCGGGATCCATTCTACTTTCGGGTCTCCCGTACAACTTTGAAGTATACTTAACAGGGTAGGCGTAGCAGCAACAAACCCCAAAGAAAGCCCTATATTTTTTATTACTTCTCTTCTTTGCATGGCATTTGTTTTAAATATTCATTTTTTTCAGTTCGTTCACCGCGTGATCCGCTGCCCGGGCAGTTAGTGCCATATAGGTAAGCGACGGGTTTACACAACTGGCAGAAGTCATTGCAGCACCATCGGTTACATATACGTTAGGTACCGTGTGTATCTGGTTATTCCCGTTTAGTACGGATGTCTTAGGATCTCTTCCCATACGTGCCGTTCCCATTTCATGGATACCGAGACCGGGAGCTCCGGGATTGTCGTAAGGGCTTATATTTTTGAATCCGGCAGCTTCCAGCATATCAATCGCCTGTTGTTTCATATCCTTACGCATATTAAACTCATTCTCACGGAATTTAGCATCAAAAGTTACGGTTGGAAGACCCCATTTATCCGTCTTTTCATAATCCAGGAACATCTTATTATCGTGATGTGGCAGCATTTCTCCGAATGCAGTCATACCTATGCTCCATTCTCCCGGTTTCAGGATAGCTTCTTTTAATTCCTTTCCATAGGCCAGTTCCTTCACGGAAGAAGCCCAATCTCCTCTTCCACCACCACCTTGATAGCCATATCCTCTAAGGAAGTCTTTTTTATCCGTATTTCCTCCCAGGTTACGAAACCTCGGAATATAAAATCCGTTAGGCCTTCTGCCTTTAAAATATTTATCTTCAAAACCATCCACTTTTGCAGAAGCTCCTACCTGGAAATGGTGATCCATCAGGTTGTGACCCAGTTCTCCGGAATCATTTCCCATTCCTTCGGGGAAACGCTCGGATTTAGACTGCATCAGGACTGAAGTAGACCCGATAGCAGAGGCACAAACAAAGATCACTTTAGCTTTAAACTCATAGGTTTCGTTGCTCTCCGCATCTATAATCCTTACACCGGTGGCTCGTTTTTTATCTTTATCATACATAATTTCGTGTACGATAGAAAACGGCCTCAAAGTCATATTCCCGGTACGTTCGGCAGCAGGAAGTGTAGAAGAGTTACTGCTGAAATAGCCTCCGAAAGGACATCCTCTTGCACAACGGTTACGGAACTGGCAATGGCTTCTACCATCAAACTGCCCGCCGGTTAAATGTGCTACCCGGCCAATAGTCAACAATCTTCCATCGTCAAACTTGCTGGCCATAGCTTTTTTCAGGTCTTCCTCCACACAATAGAGTTCCATTGGCGGGAGGAATTGTCCGTCAGGTAATTGAGGTAAACCCAGTTTTTCACCGCTCACCCCTATGTGCTTTTCTACATAATCATACCAAGGCGCTATATCTTTATAACGGATGGGCCAGTCTACTGCAACACCCTCCTTTAAATTCGCTTCAAAATCAATGTCACCATGCCTGTAACTCTGTCTCCCCCACATAATCGAGCGTCCTCCCACATGATATCCCCGCATCCAGTCAAAACGTTCTACTTCATTGTAGGGATGTTCCAGGTCATTCACGAAGAAGTGTTTCGTATCCTGCCGGACAGTATAACCGGTCCTCGCCTGCTTTCCCTGCTTGCGAAGGTCTTCCTGCGTGGCAGCCCCTCCGTTTTCCATATCCCATGGGTCCAGGTGCATTGTAGGATAGTCTTCAATATGTTTGACCATGCGCCCCCGTTCCAGCACCAGGGTTTTTAAACCCTTCTCACATAATTCTTTAGCAGCCCATCCGCCGCTCACTCCGGTGCCTATTACAATAGCATCGTATTCCTCCTGCGGAGGATTATAGTACATAGTGCCCATTATTCGTAATTTGTTTTTATATTAGAGTAAGCTTCAAATATATAAATTTTATATATTTTTCGATAAATTTTTTTGTAAGATATATACATATTACTTTTAAAACTTATTATTTTAGCAATTCTTAAATTAAAATACCGATCATAATGAACAGACGAAATTTTATCGGGAATTCCGGTAAAGCCGGTATAGCCTTATCGTTGCTGGGACTATATGCCTGCAAGAACTCCAAAAAAGATAAAGGGACTATGCTTGTAACACCGGAAAAAGCTACTACTAAAATAGAAAACACACCTTTCTTTAAATTATCTCTGGCACAGTGGTCTATCCACAAAATGATCATGGAACAAGGCTTTGACCCGTTAAATTTTGCAAAAAAAGCAAAAGAATGGGGATTTGAGGGACTGGAATATGTAAGCCAGTTATACCGGAAAGAACTGGAAAAAAATTCCAACTCTGCTACAGCTGTCAATAATCTGGTCAGGGAACTCAACAAACGCAGTACTGACAATGATATAAAAAACCTTATTATCATGGTAGATGCAGAAGGCAATCTCGGGGTTAAGGACAAAACAGAACGGACCAAAGCTATAGAAACTCACCACAAATGGGTAGACGCTGCCGCTGCATTGGGTTGTCATTCCATACGGGTAAACCTTTTCGGCGAACAGGATGCCGACGCGTGGAAACAATACGCTGCCGAAGGCTTGTCCGGACTTGCCACATATGCCGCGAAATCCAATGTGAACGTACTGGTAGAAAACCACGGAGGCTTTTCCTCCAACGGTGCCCTGCTGGCAGAAGTCATGCAGGAGGTAAATATGAAAAACTGCGGAACACTGCCCGATTTTGGTAATTTCTGTATAAAAAGGGAAAACGGCGAACCCTGGGGAGCCCCATGCGTGGAGGAGTACGACAAATATAAAGGAGTGGAAGAATTAATGCCCTTCGCCAAAGCAGTTAGTGCAAAATCTTACGACTTCGATGAAGCCGGAAACGAAACAAGTATAGACTACATAAAAATGCTTCAAATTGTTAAAGATGCAGACTACACCGGGTATATCGGCGTAGAATATGAAGGGGAAAGGCTCGGTGAAGAGGAAGGCATTCTCGCCACTAAAAAACTGCTGATCAATGCTGCAAAACAAATTTCATAGGCCAAAGCAACGCCGGCTTTGCCAGCATATCCGTCCTGCAAACCTTGTCTAACATCTGAAATCTCATATCTTAAATCTAATATCTGACCCTCTATGAATAAAAAAACACAATTCCAGCTCTCCCTGATGATGTTTCTCGAATTTTTCATCTGGGGAGGGTGGTTTGTCTCCCTGGGAACTTTCCTGGGGCATAACCTGGACGCAACTGCGGGACAATCTGCCCAGGCATTCTCCACGCAATCCTGGGGTGCTATTATTGCTCCTTTTATTATCGGGCTTATTGCCGACAGATATTTTAATGCGGAGCGAATTCTCGGAATACTTCATCTCCTTGGCGCCGTTCTCATGTATCAAATGGCAGGCGCTACCGAATTTACCGTCTTTTACCCCTATGTCCTCGGGTATATGGTCTTGTATATGCCTACCCTCGCACTGGTAAATTCAGTTGCATTTAATCAAATGAAAGACCCTGCCAAGGAATTCTCTTTCGTACGGGTATTCGGCACTATCGGGTGGATCATTGCCGGAGTACTTATAAGCCGTGTATTCCATTGGGATTCTGCAGAAGGTGTGGAAAACGGTATGCTGAAAAACACCTTTTTAATGACAGCAATAGCTTCAGGAATACTCGGGATTTTCAGTTTCACCCTTCCAAAAACTCCTCCGAAAGTAAACAAGGGTGAAAAAGTTACCCTATCCGACGTACTTGGATTGGAAGCACTGAAACTATTAAAAGATAAAAACTTTCTCATGTTTTTTATCTCTTCCGTACTTATTTGTATTCCCCTTGCGTTCTATTATCAGAACACACATCCTTTCCTTACGGAAACAGGATTGGAGAGTCCTACGGAAAAAATGGCTTTGGGCCAGGCATCCGAAGTTTTATTTATGCTGCTATTGCCATTTTTCTTTAAAAAATTCGGTTTTAAAAAGACCATCCTCGCCGGAATGCTGGCATGGACCCTTCGTTATCTCCTCTTTGCTTACGGCAATTCCGGAGAACTCGCATTTATGCTTATTACAGGTATAGCCCTGCACGGCCTGTGTTATGACTTCTTCTTTGTTTCCGGACAAATATATACAGATACCAAAGCAGGAGAAAAATATAAAAGTGCGGCACAAGGACTTATTACCCTGGCAACCTACGGCGTAGGTATGCTTATCGGGTTTTGGGTAGCCGGGCAGATTACGGATACATACCTCGCTGCAGATGGCTCTCACAGTTGGGAGAACATATGGATATTTCCCGCTATTTTTGCTTTGGCCGTATCCCTGCTTTTTACCCTATTGTTCCGGAACGAAAAAGTGGAATACAAAAACTCATAAATTGTTCCGTCCCATACCGGGACAAGAATATTTATCACATAAAAAACTCAAAATGAGGGATTCTTCATTTTACAGAACATATTAAATTCAAGGAATGGAAATCCGGGATTTTTCGGATTTCCGTTCCTCTTTTCCATTAACCCAGTTTTTAAACAAAATAACACACTAACTAAAAATGAGCACTAAAATCAGATTAGGAA
Organism: Sinomicrobium halophytocola; assembly: GCF_052983395.1. Classification (NCBI taxonomy): domain Bacteria; kingdom Pseudomonadati; phylum Bacteroidota; class Flavobacteriia; order Flavobacteriales; family Flavobacteriaceae; genus Sinomicrobium; species Sinomicrobium halophytocola. Next base: position 75,957 of record NZ_JBRKIT010000037.1, on the reverse strand, counting down.
TTCTCGGAGGTGGTGGCGATTCGTTAATCGGGGTATTGCACCGTGTTGCTTCCTCCATGTACGATAGTTATCAATTAGTAGGCGGCGTATTTAACCCTGATTTTGAACAGAATATCGGCTTTGCCGAGAAAATTGGTATCCCTACCAACCGGGTGTATAAAGACTTTGACATACTGATCGAAGAAGAACTTAAACTCCCCGAAACCGAAAGGATGCAGGTAGTTTCTATTCTGACACCAAATTTCCTTCATTTTCCAATGGCCAAAAAGCTGCTGGAAAACGGATTTAATGTTATTTGCGAAAAGCCGATGACCACCACCTATGAGGAAGCTAAAATATTAAAAGAGATCCTCGATAAGTCCAATACTATATTTGCGGTAACCTATACCTATACAGGGTATCCGATGGTCCGCCAGATGAAGGAAATGATCACGTCGGGGGTTATCGGTACTGTGCAAAAGATCGATGTTCAATATTACCAGGGATGGATCAACCCTATCATCCACGATGCGGAAAAACGTGCTGCCACATGGCGACTGGACCCGGAAAAATCAGGGATCAGCTGTTGTATTGGAGATATCGGCACACACGCTTTTGATATGATAGAATATGTTACGGGAATGGAAGTGAAAGAGATACTGGCAGACCTCAATTACGTATATAGCGACAATAAAATGGATGTTGACGGCACCGTACTTCTCCGTTTTTCCGAATTCGTCAAAGGACTTATCCGCACCAGTCAGATTGCAACCGGCGAGGAGAATAACTTCACCGTAAGCATCTACGGAAACAAGGGAGGATTAAAATGGGAACAGGAAAACCCGAATTACCTGTATCACCTGACCGAAGACGAGCCGTTAAAAATATTAAAGCCCGGACACGCGTATAATAGTGAATTGTCATTAGACGGTAGCAAATTACCCCCGGGACATCCGGAAGGTATTTTCGACTCCATGGGTAATATATATAAAGGGGTTGCAAGAGCTATCCGGAACGAAAAACACCACCCCGGAGAATTCCCCACTATGATTGATGGCGTTCGCGGAATGAATTTCATTGAGAAAGCAGTTGAGTCCCATAAAAAAGGGAATATCTGGGTAAGCGTATAAGTTTTTCATCCCGGGAACCTTATTTTTTCTAAAAATTTTCTTTTCACCGAAGAGAAAGTGTATGAAAAACGTTTTTTAAAGTACCTCTCGGGTTAAATGCAGTTAAACTTGTTTAATTTTCAACATATATTTTGTATTTTTTTGCCCCCTTTCTCAGGAAAGACTTTCGATAATCCGTGAATTAGCGGCTAAAAAATAAACAGAAAAAAATGAGAAGACTAAGAATGGGTATGATCGGTGGCGGAATCGGTTCTTTTATGGGCGGTGTCCATAGAAAAGCATCTGCCATGGACGGTATGATAGAATTGGTATGCGGTGCTTTTAACAGTACTGCTGAAAAATCCAAAGAAACCGGAAAATCGCTTTACCTCCCCGAAAACAGGTGTTACGGTAGTTTTCAGGAAATGATCTTAAAGGAAAAAGAGCTTCCCGAAGGAGAACGAATGGACTTCGTATCTATTGTCACTCCTAACCACCTCCATTTTGAGCCTGCAAAAATGGCCCTGGAGAACGGGTTTCACGTGGTATGTGATAAACCCATGACCCTCACGGTAGAAGAAGCAAAAACCCTGGAGAAACTTGTACGGGAAACCGGACTTTTATTTGCCCTGACCCACAATTACACAGGCAATGCCATGGTAAAACAGGCCAGGAAAATGGTAGAAAACGGCGATCTCGGGAACATCCGGAAAATCCATGTTCAGTATTTACAAGGATGGATGGCAGCCGAACTGGATGAGCAGGCCGCTATAAAACCCTGGAGGGCCGACCCGGCAAAATCGGGTGTGGGAGGTTCCCTGGCAGACATTGGTACCCATGCCGAAAACCTGGTTTCTTACATCACGGGAACAGACATTACCGAAATCGCAGCCGATCTCGGAAGGATCGGCGAAGGCAGGGTTCTGGATAATGACGGAAACATCCTGTTCCGTATGAAAAATGGCGCAAAAGGTACCATGTCCATCTCGCAGATAGCAGTGGGCGAAGAAAACGACCTGGCTATACGTGTATATGGCAGTAAAGGAAGTATTCAATGGAACCAGGAAGATTCTACCCGGCTCTATGCCAAATGGGTGGACAAACCGGAACAGACGTTTACCCCGGACGGAAATTCCATTTACGATGAAGTAAGAGCCGTGTCCCGGATACCAAAAGGACATCCCGAAGGATACCTGGAAGCCTTTGCCTCCATTTACAGAAGTTTTGGCAGACACCTTTTGAGCGTACTGGGAAATAAACCTTTTGAAAATCCCGACTACCCTACGGTAAGTGACGGTGTAAAAGGAGTCCGGTTCATACATGCCGCAGTAGAAAGCGATAAGAACAATACTGCCTGGGTAGAGATGTAACTATGAAAATTCCCGGGAAAACACACAAACGCTATAAAAAGTTAAAATAATCATAATGAAAACAATTAAAGGCCCTGCCGTATTTCTGGCACAGTTTGTAGACAACAAAGCCCCTTTCAATTCGCTGGACGGTCTTTGTAAATGGGCTGCAGGACTGGGTTATAAAGGTATTCAGATACCCACCCCCGAAACTTTCCTGATAGACCTGGACAAGGCGGGAAGTGCAGACGAATCGGAAGGACAGGAGTATTGCGATGAACTCAAAGAAAAAGTAGGTTCCTACGGACTGGAAATAACCGAACTCTCCACACACCTTCAGGGACAACTCGTAGCGGTGCATCCGGCTTACGATATTATGTTCGATAATTTTGCCCCGGACAAGTATAAAAACAATCCGAAAGCCAGGACAGAATGGGCCATAGACCAGGTAAAAAAGGCTGCAGTAGCCAGTCGTAGATTAGGGCTTAAGGCACATGCTACCTTCTCCGGGTCTCTCCTGTGGCACACTGCGCACCCCTGGCCGCAACGTCCGCCCGGACTTGTGGAAATGGGTTTTGAAGAACTCGCTAAGCGCTGGAAACCCATCCTCGATACTTACGATGAAAATGATGTGGACGTGTGCTATGAGATCCACCCCGGGGAAGACCTGCACGACGGGGATACTTTTGAAAGATTTTTAAAAGCCACCGGCAATCACAAAAGAGTAAACATATTATACGATCCCAGTCACTTTGTACTGCAGCAACTTGACTATATCTCCTATATCGACCACTATCACGAATTCATAAAAGCCTTCCACGTCAAGGATTCCGAATTTAATCCAACAGGGAAAAAAGGAGCTTTCGGAGGCTTCAATGACTGGCGGGACCGGGCTGGAAGATATCGTTCCCTGGGAGACGGACAGGTGGATTTCAAGACCATTTTCACCAAACTCACACAATACGGATGTGACGTATGGGCCGTTATGGAATGGGAATGCTGTATAAAATCACCGGAACAGGGAGCCCGCGAAGGAGCCCCGTTTATTCAAAGCCATATTATCGAAGCTACGGAAAAAGCATTTGACGATTTTGCCGGTGCCGATACGGATGATGAAAAACTAAAGAAAATACTGGGATTGTCTTAGGCAATATCCAATCCTGATTAATTAGCTAAAAATACATTAACATGAAGAAGATTAGTTATTGCGCACTGGCACTGGTTTTCCTGGCAGGCTGTAAAGAAGCAAACAAAAAAGATGCACAGGAATCCGTTTCAAAAGAAGAAACAGCCAGTGTGGAAAAACAGGAAAAAAAGAAAGAAGGAGAATGGGAACCGCTTTTTGACGGTAAGACCTTTGCCGGATGGCATGGTTATAATTCCGAAGAAATCTCCCCCGAATGGAGTATCGAAGACGGCGTCCTGGTCCTGACCCCGGATAAAAACAACAAAACAGGCGGCAAAAACCTGGTAACCGATAAAGACTATACCAACTTTAAACTTTCTCTCGAATGGAAAATTTCCGAAGGAGGAAACAGCGGTGTCTTCTGGGGTGTAAAGGAAATACCCGAATTACATGAACCGTACCAAACAGGCCCGGAAGTCCAGGTATTGGATAATGAAAAGCATCCCGATGCCAAAGCCGGAAAAACCCATCAGGCAGGTGCCCTTTATGATATGGTCCCTCCGTCAGAAAATGTAGCCAAAGCTGTAGGCGAATGGAACACCATGGTCCTGAAGATAGACCACAACACCAATGAGGGGAAAATATGGCTCAACGGTGTGGAAATCGTTAAGTTCCCCGTACATGGTGAAGAATGGGAGAACATGATTAAAAACTCCAAGTTTAACGGCTGGGAAGGTTTCGGCGCTTATGAAACCGGAAAAATCGGGCTACAGCATCATGGCAATGGAGTTTCTTTCCGGAACATAAAGATCAAGGAATTATAATGCTGGAAGAAAGAACAAAGATGAAAAAGACACATATATTTATTACTATCTGCCTCTTCGGAAGCATATACACCCGTGCACAGGAAAAGCAAGGTGAAAAAGAACCCACCAAACCGGAGGAAACGGAATTTTATGAGCCCGTTCCGCCCGTGGTGACTCCTGCAACCGAGAGCAGTGCCCCGAGTGACGCTGTCGTATTGTTCGACGGTAAGAACCTGGATGAGTGGATCAGCACAAAAACTTCTTCCAAAGCGCAATGGACGGTAAATGCGGACGGAAGCATGTCCGTAAAACCAGGAACAGGAGATATACAAACCAAAAAGAGCTTTGGTGACGTTCAACTACACCTGGAGTGGAAATCTCCCGAAAAAATAAAAGGTGACGGACAAAACCGCGGAAACAGCGGAGTATTCCTGCAGGATCGTTATGAGATACAGGTTCTGGACAATAACGACAATGACACCTATGTGAACGGCCAGGTAGGGGCTGTTTACAAACAATTTGTACCTCTTGCTAAGGCCTCTGTAAAAACAGGTGAATGGAATACATACGATATCATCTACCATGCTCCTGAATTTAACCAAGCCGGAGAAAAAACCAAACCGGGCACCATTACCCTGTTACACAACGGTATCCTGGTCCAGGATCATGTAAAGATCAAAGGAACTACGGAATATATCGGATGGCCTAAAAACGAACCACATGGCAAAGGCCCTATAAAGTTACAGGATCACGGTAGCGAAGTAAGCTTCAGAAACATATGGATACGGGAATTATAATTCCGCCTTCCATTACCATAAACCATAACGGTGTCCTGCTATCATACAGGGCACCGTTGTTTTATATAGAACCATAAAACAATAAATCTGGCCGGGGCATCATTTTCTGAAAAAGTTCCATCTCCAGGTACTTCCCCCTATAAAATACCCGTAAATCAACCTATATGGCATGGCTTTTTCTAAACTTTTCTATTTTACTTACCTTTGTGCAACTTTTCTTTAAAAAAACCGGATGATAAAATCTATGACAGGTTTCGGGAAGTCTGTAATACAGCTTTCCACCAAAAAAATAACCGTAGAGTTGAAATCGCTCAACAGCAAGAGCCTGGATGTAAATGCCAGGATACCCTCCCAGTATCGGGAGAAAGAACTACAGATGCGGAGCACTATTGCCAATACCCTGGTAAGGGGTAAGATAGACTTTAGTCTATATGTGGAAGTCACCGGAGAAGAAACCTCGTCGCAGGTCAACGAAGCCGTGGTAAACCAGTACATAAAACAATTGAAAAATATTGTTGACGGGGAAGAGATAGAACTTCTGAAAATGGCCGTAAGAATGCCTGACGCACTTAAAACCGAACGCAGCGACATCGATGAAAAAGAATACGAAGCCATAAACCGTGCCCTGGAAGAAGCACTCGTAGAGATCAATACTTTTCGCGACGAAGAGGGAATAGCCCTGGAAAAAGATTTTCTGTTGCGGACAAACAACATTTCTTCGCTCCTCGACCAGGTAAAACAACTGGATCCGGAGCGCATGGTCCAGGTTCGGGAACGCCTGGAGAAAGCGGTGGCGGATATCCGGGAAAATGTAGATCATAACCGTTTTGAACAGGAACTCATTTACTACCTGGAGAAATTCGATATTACCGAAGAGAAGGTGCGCCTGTCCAACCACCTGGAATACTTTCTCAGTACCCTGAAATCTGACGACTCCAACGGCAGGAAACTCGGATTTATTTCCCAGGAGATCGGAAGGGAAATAAACACTATCGGATCTAAAGCCAATTTTGCGCCTATGCAGAAACTGGTCGTGCAGATGAAAGACGAACTGGAAAAAATTAAGGAACAGGTACTTAACGTATTGTAAGATTTTTCAGGAAGCCCTTCCAAACCAGATTATACAACATGGCAAACAACAACTCCCAAAAAGGTAAACTCATTGTCTTTTCCGCTCCTTCCGGAAGTGGAAAAACTACTATCGTACGTCATCTTCTCGGCATTGAAAAGTTCAATCTCGATTTTTCCATATCGGCTACCTCCCGCGCTCCCAGGGGCAATGAAGTAGACGGAAAAGATTATTACTTCCTCAGTCTCAAGGAATTCAAAAACCATATAAAGCAAGGTGACTTCCTGGAATGGGAAGAGGTTTACCGGGATAATTTTTACGGCACCCTGAAGAGTGAAGTAGAACGCATATGGGCCAAAGGCAAACATGTTATTTTTGATATTGATGTGGCCGGCGGATTGCGTATAAAAAAGAAATTCCCGGAACAGACCCTGGCTGTTTTTGTTAAACCCCCGAGTGTGGACGAACTGAAAATACGACTGAAAAAGCGCAAAACCGAGCCGGAAGACAAGATTAATATGCGTATAGCAAAAGCTTCGGTAGAATTGGCCACCGCTCCCCAGTTTGACAAGATCATTAAAAATTACGATCTGGAAACTGCCCTGAAAGAAGCAGAACAATTGGTGGATGAATATGTAAACGGGGAGAATAAGTAATACAAATCACTGCTTTTGGAACTACATAAAAAAACCGGTCTTTATTTCGGGACATTCAATCCCATCCACATCGGGCATATTATCATAGCCAATCATTTTGCCGAACACAGTGATCTGGACGAAATATGGCTGGTCGTTACCCCACACAATCCGTTCAAGAAAAAAAATTCCCTCCTCCCGGACCACCATCGTCTGGAAATGGTGTACAAGGCAACAGAAGAACTGGAAAAGCTGAAACCTTCTGATATAGAATTCAAATTACCACAACCCAATTATACCGTAAATACCCTCGCACACCTGCAGGAAAAGTATCCCGGGCGGGAATTTTGCCTCATTATGGGCGAAGACAATCTGAAGGGCCTGCATAAATGGAAAAACCACGAAATTATACTACAAAATCATTCCGTATATGTATATCCCAGGGTAACCGCTACACCGGAGCCTTCTCCTCTCCTCGATCATCCCCGTATCCATACAATAGATGCCCCCGCCATAGAAATATCATCAACGGCCATACGCAGGGATATAAAGGAGGGAAAAAATGTCACCCCCCTTCTGCATCCGGCGGTTTGGAAATATATCGATGAAATGAATTTTTACAGGTAAATACAAAGAGGGGGTTGTTTTATCAATCCAGTTTTTCCGAAAGTTTCTTAAACACCTTTTTGGGCTCTTTACCCTCGTACAACACATTATAAACGGCATCCATAATAGGGGTCTTGATCTTTTTATCGTGCTTTTCGTTTATGATATGCGCACTTTTGGCCGCGTAATATCCTTCGGCCACCATACTCATCTCCATCATGGCGGATTTTACCGTGTATCCTTTGCCTATCATATTGCCAAACATCCGGTTTCGTGAAAAAACGGAATACCCCGTAACCAGCAGGTCCCCCAGGTAAGCGGAATTATTGATGTTTCGTTTCATCTTATGCACCCGTTTTATAAAACGCCGCATTTCCCGAATAGCATTGCTCATCAGAACACTCTGAAAATTATCCCCGTATCCCAGGCCATGGGCAATTCCCGCAGCTATAGCGTAGATATTTTTCAATACCGCGGCGTATTCCGTACCTATAATATCATCGGAGATCTTGGTTTTTATATAATCACTTGCAAGGCTTTGGGCCAGTATTTTGGCTTTTTTCGGATCGGCACAGGCAATGGTCAGGTAAGACAATCGCTCCAGGGCGACTTCTTCCGCGTGACAGGGGCCCGTGATAACCCCGATATTTTCAAAAGGTATATCGTATTCGTTATGAAAATGCTCGCCTACGATAAGTCCCGTTTCGGGTACAATACCTTTTATGGCCGAAAAAATGATCTTATCCTTTAAAGAGACGGTAAGTTTTTCCAGTTCCGAATGCAGGAAGGCCGAAGGTACGGCGAAAATCAGTATGTCCGCATAAGCGACCGCTTCATTTATATCGTTCGTCAGGCGAAGCTGTTCCGGGTGGAATTCCACGGCACTCAGGTAATTGGGGTTATGTCCCTCGTGCAGAATATGCTCCTTTACAAAGGTATTGCGCATATACCAGCCTATTTCTTTCAGGTTTTCCGATAACATCTTAACAATAGCCGTGGCCCAGCTGCCCCCACCGATCACAGTAATTTTCATAGCACTCATTACAGTATATTTCATTAATATGACAACCTATCTTTTCCCGATAAAGCAGGCTTTTACCTTCACACATTCCATCATAATGTCCAGATCTTACCGGAGAATTTCATAAATCAAAAGTAACCAAAAAACAGCGCACTTCATTATTATCTGATTACCAGCGTATTAATTTTTTTGGCACAGGAATTGGTAATAACTCATCAGTCAACATAGAAACTGTTTAAGCTATGAAAAATATAAAATTATTCTTAGGATGTGTTTTGATTTTAGCAACTGTGACCTCGTGTTCCGTACAAGATGATTATTTTGATGATGAAATATCTCTGAACCGGCTTTTATCTTCTTATGACCTGTGGTATGTGGATATCCACAGCACAGCCGGGAACGGGGAGGTTCCCTTTCTTCAGAACGCATTTACCATATCTTTGAGAAACGGAACATTATATGCCAATAATAATCTCGCCGGCATCGGGTCAACCGGGAATGGTTTTGGTATAGATGTCGGTTATTATGATGTCTACGACCTTTCCATTGTCATCGATCACGATATAGACGGGCAATGGGAGTTTGAAGTTTACCAGTCGGCAAGCAACGAAATAGAATTGTATAACCGCTATACCGGGACTTCGTATTTCCTCATAGGCTATCAACGAAGTAATTTTGATTATGATAAGGTATTCTATGAAAACATCCATTATTTCCTTCAGGAATATGAAGCCTGGGAGAAAACATATACCGCCCGACAGGGAGACCCGAATATTTTTGACGAAGAGAATTTCCTTCAGTTCCTCCCCGATTCCAGGGACATATTCTGGTCTTCAAAAGATCGTCCCGGCACTAATATCGATAATCTGTTTTGGGCTTTTAAAGGCCAGTATGAGATCTTTAACGTTTCGGGTGAGCCATACCTCAAAGTTTTAACATTAGATTATGAATCGCCGGACAATGAACGTTTTGAACTCAGCGTTATAGATGACAGAACCATTGAATTGTACCATATCCGTTCGGGAAGTGTATATCAATTTACGGGAAGGAGATTCATCCAGTACCTGAGACCGGAAAGCAATTCAGGGCAAAAAACCGAAAGTACGGGAAGAAAACGAGAAAAGATCATAGACAAGACAATACAGATAGAAAGACAAAGCGAAAGCAGAAAAATAAAGGTTAGTTGATTTTTGGTTGGTTATTTAGTTTGGAAACCGCCCTTTGCAGTACTTGTGCAAGGGCGGTTTCTTTTTGAAGACAAGTATAAAAGTTGTGGCGTTTTTAGTTGGGAGCTCTTTAGCCAACTATCCTCGGGCAAGCCCGCGAGGCACCACATGAAAAGGTAAAAAACATCGTGACGAAGCCTTTCAAATCTGAATATTCGGGGCTTCAGATTTTATTTGATCCTCCATGGCTCCAAAACTATTATGAGCCTCATCCTTCTTTTTTAACAGCCAGGCCTGTTCCGTTTGCGGAAAAAAGAATAATTTCATCCGGTAAAACAAATTTCCATTGCGTCTGCTTATACGCTTCATAAAAAAACATCCCGTTAAGACGACGATCTTTATCGTTCTTCTTATCACCTATTTCTTTTGCCTGCCCGATCCCCTGTTCCGCGATCCTTCTTCTACAGTTATAGAGAGTAAAAACGGGGAACTGCTGGGCGCCAGAATAGCTGAGGACGGGCAATGGCGTTTTCCGGAGAGCGACAGTGTCCCGGAAAAATTCGAACAGTGCATCCTTCATTTCGAAGACGAATATTTTTATTATCACCCGGGCTTTAATCCGGTATCTATTGCCAAAGCCATGGCACACAACCTGAAAGCGGGAAGGGTGATCCGTGGTGGAAGTACCATTACCCAACAGGTCATTCGCCTTTCCCGGAATGGAAAACGGCGCACCTACTTCGAAAAAATGGTCGAGATCGTACTGGCTACCCGTTTGGAGTTGCGTTATTCCAAGAAAAAAATACTCGGCCTGTATGCCTCACACGCGCCTTTCGGAAGCAATGTAGTGGGACTGGATGTAGCGGCATGGCGCTATTTTGGCGTGCAACCACATCAATTGTCCTGGGCCGAAAGCGCTACCCTGGCCGTTCTGCCCAACGCACCTGCCCTTATCTATCCCGGAAAAAACCAGGAAACCCTTCTTAAGAAACGGAACCGTCTGTTACATAAACTTCACGCAGAAAAGATAATCGATGCTACTACTTACGAACTGGCCCTAACGGAACCGCTGCCTCAAAAACCATTTCCCCTGCCGCAAAGTGCCCCTCATTTACTACAATATGCCGCGAGGAAACATGCGGGAAAGAGAACTCGCACTACCGTAAACCAGGACCTGCAACACCGGGTAAACAGCATTGTAAAACAGCATTATGAGATACTGAAACAAAACGAAGTATACAACGCTGCCATACTGGTCATGGATGTCCGTACCCGTGAAATCCTGGCCTATACAGGCAACTCACCTACGGATAAAAAACACCAGAAAGATGTGGATATTATCCACGCTCCAAGGAGTACGGGCAGTATAATCAAGCCTTTCCTTTATGCCGCTATGCTGGATGCGGGCGAACTGTTGCCGAACACCCTGATCCCGGATGTCCCTACACAGATCTCCGGTTATACCCCGGAAAATTTCGACCCTAAATACGATGGGGCTGTGGCAGCAGATCATGCCCTGGCCAGATCCCTTAATATTCCTTTTGTACGCATGTTACAGGAATACGGACTGGAACGTTTCAGGGATAAACTCACAAAATTCCACCTGCGGGATATAAACAAACCTGCAGATTATTACGGACTCACCCTGATCCTTGGCGGAGCCGAGAGCAACTTATGGGACCTGTGCAAAACCTACGCCTCACTGGCCTCTACCGTAAATCACTTTCAGGAAACCTCCAGCGAATATTATACCGGAGAATTTACAGAACCCGTATGGATGGCCGGTGAAAAAGCCGGTTTCGGAGACATTTCCCGGGAAAAAACCGTATTAGATGCCGGAAGTATTTATCTAACCTTCCAGGCCATGCAGGAACTGAACCGTCCGGAAGGTAACGAAGCCTGGCAATATTTTGATTCTTCCAAAAGAATTGCCTGGAAAACAGGGACGAGTTTCGGGAACAGGGATGCCTGGGCCATAGGAGTCACCAAAGATCATGTGGTAGGTGTATGGGCCGGAAATGCGGACGGGGAAGGAAGGCCGGGCCTGACCGGTGTTACTTCGGCAGCCCCTATGTTGTTTGCCGTATTTGACGCTTTGCCCGTATCCTCAGAATTTGCCGTACCATTCGATGAACTGGCCGAAGCCGAAGTATGCCGTAACAGCGGTTACCTCGCTACTCCCCTATGTCCGGTAAAGACCATGCAAATTCCGGTAGCGGGCCAACGTACCAGCCCATGTCCGTTCCATCATCTTGTCCACCTGGACCAAAACCGGCAATACCGGGTAAATGCTTCCTGCGAATCGGTCACCTATATTGTAACGGAACCCTGGTTTACCCTTCCGCCTATCATGGAATACTACTATAAGTCGAACCATACGGGCTATAAAAGCCTCCCTTCTTTTCGTGCCGATTGTTTTACCGAAGGTCCGGCTGTTATGGATTTTATCTACCCGGAAGAAGGACGTGCGGTTGTGCTGCCCAAAAACTTTGAAGGCACTACCAATCAACTGGTGATAAAGATAGCCCACTCCAAGCCCGGAACTACAGTATTCTGGTACCTGGACGAGCGCTTCCTCGGGCAAACCAGGACTTTCCACGAAATGGCTGTCCTTCCCGAAGAAGGAAAGCATCTTATAACGGTTATCGACGAGTTCGGGAATGAAATCAAACGCAGAATCGAAGTCAAAAGATAAACTTTTCTCTTTCTGCCGATTAGAAATAGTTAATACATATTACCATTTTTTACTATTTCACTTTTAATCTTATAACACACTGACTCACAAAAATTTTAAATCATATTAGCCATACAAACCCGTAGGGAATGGCTTAAAAAGGGATGCTTCGATAGGGGACATAGCCCCTGCCGTACCGGCATTTTCACTTCCGCTACCCACGCTTCTTATATTGGGTCTCTTATCTGCCGGGAGTTATTTTTCCTCTCCCGTACACCTTATAGCATTGTCCATAACGTTTTTGCCGCCGGAGTGCTTTCTGCACTTTATAACAAACGAAAAACGCCTTGGGAAACTCCCGTTTCCCCTCCGCAAAAATTAGTATTCGAAGATCAAAACAGCTAAACGCTTGTTTCAAGTTGGTTTAATTAAAACCCGTTTAAACAAATAACACACAATGACCCCTCAAACAAATACAGAAACATCCGGGGCCTGTTCCGGAACGGATGACATTAATACTCCTGTTTTTATTTAACAATAAATTAACTCCCTTTTAGTTCGGTATGAAACGAACCTTACCTATATTTGCCCGAAATTTCAACATTGGAATACATATGAAGTGCGATGATTTAGAGAACGAGAAATGTAATCTGGTAGAGGAACTCGGAGTATATTTTGAAAAGAACGAAGCTTTCTCCCCGCTTTCCGCCAGAATTTTTTCCATTATGGTCCTGACAGGCGAAGGCGGAGTTACTTTTGATGAACTCCTGGATAAACTGGAGGCCAGTAAAAGTTCTGTCTCCACAAATTTACAGTTATTGCAATCCCAGGGAAAAATAACTTATTTCACGAAAAAGGGCGACAGAAAACGGTATTTTAAAATAGCCCCCGATCAAATGTTGGTCCGCCTCGATGAAAAAATAGAACAGTGGAAACAGGAGAAACAACTATTGCAAAAAGTACATTGTTACAAAACAAAATACATGCAAAACAGTGGCCAGGACGCCGATAAGGTAGGTTTAATGTTTAACATGCATTACATCAAATTCACGGAAGAAATGCTGAACAACCTGACACGATTAAGAGAAGATATTTCAAACACCATAAACCAATAATAATAAGCAGACTGACATGAGAACAAAAACTATTTTAAAATACATGGTGGCGATTGCCGGAATTGTTCCGTTCCTCACAAGTTGTAACGGGGGGCAACCTCAGGGACAACAGGCTATGGCGATGCCATTTCCTACAATAAAGGTCGGGAAAAAGGACGTACTGGCCTTTAAACGGTTTCCTGCCAGCATAGAAGGGGTAGTAAGCAGCGATGTACGTGCTAAAGTTTCCGGATATATACAGGATGTACTGGTTGACGAAGGAGAAAATGTAAAAAAAGGACAAATACTCTTCCGCCTAGAAACCCTGTCTCTAAGCCAGGATGCCGAAGCTGCCAAAGCGCAGGTAGACGTGGCACAGGTTGAAGTGGATAAACTTGTTCCGCTCGTGGAAAAAGGTATTATAAGTGAAATACAACTACAAACTGCAAAAGCCGGTCTTGCACAGGCCAAAAGTAATTATAACAGTATTTCAGCCAATATAGGCTATGCTACCATTAAAAGTCCGGTAGATGGCGTTGTAGGTTCTATTCCTTTCCGTAAAGGGGCATTGGTTAGTGCAACCGATGCTACACCATTGACCAATGTTTCCACGATAGACCGTGTCTACGCGTTCTTTTCCATGAACGAAAAAGACTTCATCTCCTTTACGAGAAATGTGGAAGGCAAAACACTGGATGATAAGGCAAAGAATATGCCTGAAGTAGAACTGTTGCTCGCGGATGGTTCCCAATATGACGAAAAAGGGACCATAGAAACCATTACAGGTCAAATAGATTCACAAACCGGTACGGTAAGTTTCAGGGCTATTTTCCCGAATCCCACCGGATTGCTGAGAAACGGAAGCAGCGGAACAATACTTGTACCCGAACAATACGATGACGCGTTGATTATACCCGCACTGTCTACCTTTGAACAACAAGGCAAAAAATTCGTCTATATCGTGGCAGACAATGATTCCATCTACTCCAGGGCTATAGAATCTGTAGCAGAAGTAGAAAACCTGCTGGTTATCCGTGACGGAATAAAGGAAAATGAAGAAATACTGGCCAAAGGTGTTGGAAAAGTACGCCCGGGTATGAAAATCGCTCCGCAACCGACAAGTATAGATAGCATCGTAAATTCATTCAACACCGTATTCAAATAGGAAAAACCATGCTTAAAAAGTTTATAGAAAGACCGGTATTATCTACAGTAATATCGATCATCATCCTAATATTAGGGGTTCTGGGGCTCTACACACTGCCCGTTACGGAATACCCTGACATTGCACCTCCCACGGTACAGGTAACAGCCAGTTACCCGGGAGCTAATGCAGAAACCATTCTGGAAAGTGTCATCATCCCTATAGAAGAACAGGTGAACGGGGTGGAAGGAATGACCTATATGACCTCTACCGCGAGTAATGACGGTAGTGCAACCATCCAGGTATATTTTGAACAGGGCGTTGACCCGGACATTGCCGCGGTAAACGTACAGAACAGGGTAGCAAGAGCCAATTCGGTACTGCCTTCCGAAGTTACCCGGTCCGGGGTAATCACACAAAAACGTCTGAACTCGGCATTAATGTATTTGGGAGTGTACTCCGAAAACCCGGACTATGACGATACCTTTGTACAGAACTATCTGAGTATAAATATCCGTCCTGAATTACAAAGGATAAAAGGAGTTGGTGATGTATCTGTATTCGGGGCCAAGGATTACTCCATGCGTATCTGGATAGATCCGGCCAAAATGGCTTCCTACGGTCTGACGACAAATGATGTGATAGGTGCTATCGGAGAACAGAGTCTTGAGGCTGCCGCAGGGTCCCTCGGCCAGAACTCCGGAGAGTCCTTCGAATATGTTATTAAATATAAAGGACGTTATAAAACAGCCGAAGAATACGGAGATATCGTTATAAAGGCTTTAGGCAATGGCAGGTTTTTACGGGTTAAAGACGTAGCCAAGGTAGAACTCGATGCCTTCTCTTATACCGGATTGAGCCGTACCATGACATACCCGGCATCTAACGTGGGTATCTTCCAGACCCCGGGTTCCAATGCCCAGGAAGTTATAGAAGCTATCCATGCCAAAATGGACGACCTCAAAGCCAATTTTCCCGAAGGGATAGATTATGTTGTGTACTACGATACCAATAAATTCCTTTCTGCGTCTATTGAAAAGGTACAACATACCCTGATAGAAGCGTTCTTACTGGTATTCGTCGTGGTTTTCATCTTCCTACAGGACGTGAAATCCACACTGATTCCTGCCATTGCAGTACCCGTGGCCATTGTTGGTACATTCTTCTTCCTGCAGCTATTCGGGTATTCGATCAACCTGCTCACTCTTTTCGCCCTGATCCTGGCAATCGGAATTGTGGTGGATGACGCCATTGTCGTCGTCGAGGCCGTCCATTCCAAGCTGGAAGAAGGATACGACAGCGCGCTAAATGCCACCGTCTCGGCCATGAGCGAGATAAGCGGGGCCATTATATCCATTACCCTGGTCATGGCGGCCGTTTTTGTGCCTATTACATTCATACAGGGACCTTCGGGGGTATTTTACGAACAATTCGGGGTAACCCTTATCGTTGCAATCCTGATCTCTGCAGTCAATGCATTGACACTCAGCCCGGCCCTGTGTGCCCTATTCCTCAAGCCGCACAAAGACCATCCGGACGCCAAGAAAAATGTGTTACAACGCTTTTACAGCGCATTTAACATTGCTTTCAATAAAATGACCGAGAAGTATGCCAAGTCTTTGGGCTTTCTTACCAAACACAAATGGATCACTGCGGTTATTCTGATTGCGGCGGTATTGGGTATATTCTGGGCAAATAACACCACTCCTACAGGTTTTGTTCCTTCGGAAGACCGTGGTTTTGTCATGGTCAACGTAGAATTGCCCCCGGGTTCTTCTCTGGACAGGACGTATAGTATAACAGAGGAACTACACGAGATTATCAGTAGTATAGACGGTGTTCGGGCTGCCGGTCTAATTAATGGTAGAAACTTCTTCTCCGGTTCAGGTAGCTCATATGCCATGGGATTTATTATCCTCGAAGACTGGGAAAAACGTACAACTGATGCTACTTCGATAGATGCTATTGTAGGTCAGCTTTTCCAAAGGTCCGCGGCGATATCCGATGCCAATATTATCTTCTTTACCCCGCCCAGCGTACCCGGATTTGGTAACTCTGACCTGGAATTACAGATCCTCGACCGTGCCGCAGGGGACATAAAAGACCTGGACAATGTAGCTAAACAATTTGTAGGAGCACTCAACCAGAGTCCGGAGATCGGTTTTGCGTCCAACTCATTCAGCACCAATTACCCGCAATTGGAAATGGAAATAAATGTTCCCAAAGCCAAAGAGTCCGGAATTGGTATTAGTGACATATTGTCTACGCTTCAGGGATATATCGGTGGTTTTTATGCGACCGACTTCAGCCGGTTCGGAAAACAATACAAGGTGTTTGTACAATCGGAACCCGATGATCGAAAAGACCAATCCAGCCTGAACAGCATGTTTGTTCGTAACGGTGATGGAGAGATGGCGCCTATTTCGGAATTCGTCACACTGAAAAGGGTATACGGGCCGCAAACGGTAAACCGCTTTAACCTCTTCAACGCCGTAACCGTTAACGGGGCCACTGCACAGGGGTTCAGTACCGGGAATGCGATCGCTGCGATCGATAAGCTGGCGGAAGAAACCTTACCTAATAACTATGAGATAGCATATTCGGGACTTACCCGCGAAGAGATCAATTCGGCCGGACAGTCCATTATTATCTTTGCCTTGAGCATACTCTTCGTATACTTCTTCCTGGCAGCACAATACGAAAGTTACCTTTTACCCCTTTCGGTATTATTATCGCTTCCGGTCGGAGTAGCAGGTGCGTTCATTGCTACCAAACTTGACGGACTGCAGAATAACATCTACTTCCAGATAGCACTAATTATGCTTATCGGGTTACTTGCAAAAAATGCCATTCTTATTGTGGAATTTGCCATACAACGACGTAAGCATGGTATGTCTATTATAGAAGCTGCCATTGATGCCGGTAAAGCACGTCTGCGACCGATCCTTATGACGTCCTTTGCGTTTATCGTCGGACTTATGCCCCTCGTACTTGCCAAAGGTGTAGGTGCCGAAGGTAATAATTCCATAGGTACCGGTGCCGCTTTCGGTATGCTTATCGGTACCGTTGTCGGAGTGTTCATTATCCCTACGCTTTTCGTCGTGTTCCAATGGTTACAGGAACGTATAAGCGGAGCTCCGAAATTCGAACCCGTACAGGAAGAATCAAAAGAAAGCTAACAACACCATATGATAAGATATGAACTATAAAAGAATATTTAAAATAACTGCGGTAGCAGGGTTTGCACTTCTCGTGCAATCCTGCTTCGTAGCCAAGACCTACGAGCGTCCCGACGTGGAAGAGACCGAAGGGCTCTACCGTACGGACGAGCTGCCACAGGACAGCATATCCATGGCCGATGTATCCTGGGAGGAACTCTTTACGGACCCTTACTTACAGGATCATATAAGAAAAGGACTGGAAAACAACCTTGATATCCGTATAGCCATACAACAGATTGTTGCTGCAGAAGCTTACATGAAACAAGGAAAAGCCGGGTATTTCCCTACCTTGAGTGTAGGTGTGGATGCAAGCCGCCAGTTTATCTCCAAGAACAGCCAGTTCGGATCTATATTCAGCGGGCATATCGATCAGTTTCAACTTACCGGGGATCTTTCCTGGGAAGCGGATATCTGGGGAAAAATACGGAGTAACCGCAGGGCATTCCTGGCATCTTACCTGCAAACCGTATCGGCTCACCAGGCCGTAAAAACGGAACTCGTAGCTTCTATAGCTTCCGCATACTACCAGTTACTCGCCCTTGACGAGCAATTGGAAATTACCCGGGAAACCATAGAAAACAGAGAATCCAGCCTGGAGACTACGAAGGCCCTTAAAGATGCCGGAAACGTTACCGAAGTAGGTGTAAAACAAACCGAGGCGCAGCTTCATACAGCCGAAGCCCTCCTGGTTGATCTCGAAGCCAGTATAAAACTCATGGAGAATACCATGAGCATTCTACTGGGGGAAAACCCCGGTCAGATCGAAAGAGGATCGCTTGAAGGGCAGCGTATAGATACCGAACTCAAATTGGGCGTACCGGCACAACTGTTGCAAAACCGTCCTGATGTAGTCGCTGCCGAATATGGTCTCGTCAATGCTTTTGAACTGACCAACGTAGCCAGGAGCAATTTTTATCCTTCCTTTACGCTCACTGCTACCGGAGGTTTCCAGAGTGTGGATTTTGACCAATGGCTCGATTCGGGATCACTTTTTGCAACTATAGCAGGGGGATTGGTACAACCCATCTTTAACAGGAGACAAATAAAATCCGAATTCGAGGCATCCAAAGCAAGACAGGAATCATCTTTACTCGAATTCAGGAAGACCCTTCTAAATGCCGGAAAAGAAGTTTCCGATGCTTTGTATACCTACCAGGCCGAAACCAAAAAAATAGACATCCGTAAAAAAGAACTGGATGCCTATTCCCTGGCAACCGAATATTCCGAGGAATTACTGAACAACGGTATGATCAACTACCTGGAGGTATTGACAGCCAAGGAACAAATGCTGAATTCGGAATTAAATTATATTAATTCCAGGTACGAACAACTGAATGCTGTCATTTCCCTTTATAAAGCTCTGGGGGGAGGATGGAAATAGTACCGGAAAATGATAACCAAAGAAGAATTTTTAAAGTTATCGATCACCAATTTTACCCGTTTCGGCAGCCGAAATTTCACTATGGATCAACTGGCTGCCGAACTCGGTATTTCAAAAAAAACCATATACCAGCATTTCAGTAATAAACACCAACTGGTTTCTGCCAGTTTTCAATATCTGCTCAATACTATCAAACGGGAATTGGCCTGTATTGAGCAAAAGCAGAAAAACAATCCCCTCTATTGTATCGTTAGTTTCTATAAACTGGGGATGGACAAATTGCAATCATTCAACCCCTCTTTTTTACACGGTCTCAGAAAATACTATCCCGAGGCTTATGTCCAATATGAAGTTTTCAAAAAAGACATCGTGTACGGAAAGATCATCTATCTTTTAAAAGAGGCACAGCAACAGAATCAACTGCGGGAAAACATACACCTGGAACTGTTTTGCAAACTATATCTTTTACGTATGGATGAGATTATTTTCTCACAAAAACTGCTCGATGATTATGATAAAAATATCCTGCTGGAACATCTCATAATCAATAACCTTCGCGGGTTAATGACACCGGAATATATCCGCAGACAAGGTTTGGAATTATAGATCCAGAACCGGAAGAACGATTTTGTTTTCGTTTTAATAAATGGTTAATTGTAGAAAACCGTTGGGTATTACAGGTAATGACCAACGGTTTTTTTATTCTTTCCTTTCCCATGTCGTATACGGATTCCTGCTCAGCTGTGAATTGTAATACCTGACATCACCGGTTACCTCCTCTCCCAGCCAGTCCGGTCTGCCAAACTCGTCTTTCTCCGTAAACAATTCGATCTCTGCTACAACGAGCCCTGCGTTCTCTCCGGCAAATTCATCGATCTCAAAAAGGTGCTTCCCGTTTGGTATCTCATATCTGGTTTTCTCTATAACCCCTTTTTCACATAACAGTAAAAGTTCTTCGGCTTCTTGCACCGGGATTTCCTTTTCCCATTCGTACCTGGACATTCCTTTCGCATCGGATTTTCCTTTTACCGTTATAAAACCTTTATCTCCTTTTATACGTATACGTACGATCCTTTCGGGATCCGTATTTAAAAACCCCTGTACGATTCGGGTTGCGGACTTCGCATCCTTTTTAAATCTGTCAGATCTCACCAAAAATTTGCGTTCTGTTTCTATCATCGTCTTTTTATTGACCAAAGTTTCGGAACTTTGTCAAAGTTAGCTAATAATGGGTGATATCCTTACATACCGTAAAATTATCCATGTCGATATGGATGCTTTCTACGCCTCGGTAGAGCAAATGGACCATCCCGAACTCCGTGGAAAACCTGTTGCAGTTGGCGGAGGGAGTAAGCGGGGCGTTGTTGCCGCGGCAAGCTATGAAGCCAGGAAATTTGGTATACGCAGTGCCATGAGCGGTGCCCTGGCCCGGAAAATGTGTCCGGATCTCATTTTTGTCAAAACCAGGTTTGACCGCTATCGGGAGATCTCACGGAAGATCAGGAACATCTTTTATGAATACACCGATCTTGTGGAACCGCTATCCCTGGACGAAGCTTACCTGGACGTCACCGAAAACAAAAAGGGCAATCCTTCCGCTACACTCATAGCCTCAGAAATAAGGAAACGCATCCTTGAAGAGATAGGTCTTACGGCATCTGCCGGGATTTCCGTAAACAAATTCATAGCCAAAATTGCATCAGATTACAATAAACCCAATGGACAGAAGACCGTAAATCCGGAAGAAGTAATTCCTTTTCTGGAAAACCTGGATATTAAAAAATTCTATGGTGTGGGTAAAGTTACCGCCGAAAAGATGTATAAACTGGGGATTTTTACCGGAAAAGATCTGAAAGAGAGATCTGCCGGTTTTCTGGAAGAACAATTCGGCAAGTCGGGCTCACATTACTACCACATTGTACGCGGTATTCACAACAGCCCCGTTAAACCGGATCGCATCCCTAAGTCGGTAGGGGCAGAACGGACCTTTTTTGAGAACCTTTCTTCCGAAGTATTCATGCTCGAACGCCTGGAGCATATTGCCGAAGAACTCGAACAACGTCTCGTGCAAAACCGAATTTCCGGAAAAACGATAACCCTTAAAATAAAATACAGCGACTTCACCCTGCAAACACGAAGCAAAACCCTCGCCTATTTTATTGCAGACAAAAGCCTTATCCTCGAAACGGCTGAAGAACTGTTGTACCAGGAAAAACTACAAAATTCCGTACGCCTTCTCGGAATTTCCCTTTCCAATCTGAACACACAAAAGGAAGAACAGGTGGCTGTGCAACTGAAATTCGATTTCTGAACAAATACACCAACAAGAAAAACGCAGTCGAAAATGCCGTTTCAACATTCCCGACTGCGCCTTTACAACACAGTACTTATATTTTCATAAATATGCTTACCCGGATATCCGGACGGAAACTCGTTAATGAATTTCCGTTACCCGTAGTGTATTTACCATTCCCTTTTCCTGGATTGGCATCGCGGCAAGGCTTATCATCATATCGCCGGTTTCCACAAAACCCCGTTCTTTGGCAAGGCCATTGACATCTTCTATGGTTTCGTCCGTAGATACATACCTGTCATAGTAAAATGCTTTTACTCCCCAAAGCAAATTGAGTTGTGTAACTATTCTTTTGTTCGAAGTAAAGACAAGTATGTACGCCTGAGGTCTCCAGGCAGATATCTGAAAGGCAGTATATCCGCTATTGGTCAGGGTAGATATGACCTTGGCCTGGATCTCATTTGCCATCAGCGCTGCATGGTAGCAAACCGATTTGGTGATGTATCTTTTGGTACGTATGTGTGGTGGCTCCTGGGGCACTTTAATCAACGGCGAATGCTCCACACTGTTTATAATGCTGGCCATCTTTTCAATAACCTGTACCGGATAGCTCCCTACGGATGTTTCCCCCGAAAGCATTACGGCATCCGCGCCATCCATAACAGAATTGGCTACGTCATTTACCTCGGCACGTGTGGGAGTAAGACTGGTTATCATACTTTCCATCATTTGCGTAGCAATGATTACCGGGATCCTTGCTTTTTTTGCACGAAGTACAAGTTGTTTCTGGATAAGCGGAACTTCTTGTGCAGGGACTTCCACGCCAAGGTCTCCACGCGCAACCATCAGGCCATCACAATGAGCTACGATCTTGTCTATATTATCTACACCCTCGGGCTTTTCTATTTTGGCAATGATCGGAATTTTCTCATCCGAGTGCTTTTTGATAAGTTCCTGCAAGTCCAGCAGATCCTGACTGTCCCTTACAAAAGAGAGCGCGATCCAATCCACATCATTTTTAATAGCGAAAATGGCATCCTCTATATCTTTTTTTGTCAGAGCGGGCAGCGAAACTTTAGTGTTAGGCAGGTTTACCCCTTTTTTCGATTTTAAGGCTCCTCCTTGTATAACTTTGGCCTTTACAGTACTTTTCTTGTCGGTCTCCACGACCTCGAAAATAAGCTTACCATCGTCCAGAAGAATACGTTCGCCGGGCTTAACGTCTTTAGGAAAAGCCTTGTAATTCATATATACCTTCTCCTTCGTCCCTTTAAATTCCTCTCCGGTAACAAAAGTTATCTCATCTCCTTTGTTTACCACAACATCTTCAGCCATGACTCCTACTCTCAGTTTCGGCCCCTGCAGGTCGGCCAGAATGGAAGTATTATATCCCATTTCTTTATTCAGTTCCCGTATCATCCCGATACGTTCCGTCACATCTTCATAATTGGCATGGGAAAAGTTAATACGGAAAACATCTACTCCCGCTTCTATCATTTCCTTCAAGATTTCCTTCTTGCTCGTAGCGGGGCCTAATGTGGCAACAATTTTTGTTTTTTTTCTGTTTGGCATTATAAAAAAATTAAATTGTGTTTCGATTTTAGTTGGTTTACATCTACCTCATAAGCAGTAATCACACGAGGTATTTTATTTATTCTTTGTACTATCTGTTTATCTACGTCATAACCTTCGGCATTATCCACCTTTAAAAAATAATCCACCTTTTTCATCTCGGGGATGAGATACTTCGTCATAGTCAGTACATCGGACGGAAACAAATCGTTTCCGGCGGATGAAACCGTCGTTCTTGTAGCATTGACAATAAGACTCCATACCGTTTCTTCCATTCGGTTCTCCCATTCGTAATATTCGGACAGCACATTGCCTTCATTCGGTTCTTTCCCGGCAATCCTCCTCAATCCGATCTGAAGATGTAAGTTTAAAAAATAGGCCAGCCGATATGCTTCCATCGGGCAATGAACAGCAACTAGAGAACAGGTAGGTTCATAAAAGTCATCTGACAATTTTAGTGTAGCCATATAATGTTACATGGAAGTGTAAATATATGATTCTATAGAAGATTAGGCAACAATAACAAAAGGTTTAATCATAATTTAAAGTCCGAAAACGATTTAGTTTACTGCATTTTATCCTGCAATGCATAATATGCTCTTTTCGAAGCCTGCTCTTCCGCCTTTTTCTTGGATGTTGCCCTACCCTTGGATATCACTTCTCCGTCTATAAACAACTTTACAGAGAAATGTTTGACCGACTCGTTTCCGCTATCTTCATAAATTTCATAGCGAAATGCCTTTTTCTCTTTCTGGCACCATTCTATAATAAAGCTCTTATAACTTATTATTTTTCCTTCCAGTCGTTCTATGTCCACATATGGCTCAATAACTTTCTGGTGAATGAACTTTTCACAGTATTTATAGCCCCGGTCGAGATATATAGCCCCCAGTAATGCTTCGAACAAATTACCGTGAATATTATCCCCGAAACTATCCTTGGCTATTTTCGAATCTATATAAGTGATCAGGCTCAGGTCTTTTCCCAATTCGTTCAGGTGTTCCCTACTTACCACTTTGGACCTCATTTTGGTAAGATATCCTTCATCCCCCGAGGGGACTTCCTTATAGAGATGGGAAGATATAATAGTGCTCAGCATCGTATCGCCCAGGAATTCCAGACGCTCATAGTTCACAGGGTTGCCCTGGCTGTCTCTTTTGTTGGCAGACCGGTGCGTAAAAGCCTTTCGGTAAATGTCCAGGTGCCTGGGATTAAAACCCAGCATTTTCTTGAGTACTAAAAAAAAATTCCCGTCTTCATTTGAGCGGGAATTTAATATGTTCTGAACAATTTTCATGCAATGCCTGCCTATACTACTAATCCAATCTCTTAAACACTACGCAGGCATTATGCCCGCCAAAGCCAAAAGTATTACTCATCGCCACCCTAATATCCCTTTCCTGAGCCTTATTCAGGGTAAGGTTCAGCTCCGGTGATATTTTCTCATCCGGTGTGCTGTGGTTTATTGTCGGAGGCACCAGTTTATTCTGTATGGCCAGTATGGAGGCAATAGCTTCTATAGCTCCTGCGGCACCCAGCAAATGCCCGGTCATGGACTTCGTAGAGTTTATATTGATATTTTTTGCATGCTCTCCGAAAACTTCTGTAATAGCTTTGAGTTCGGCAACGTCTCCCAGGGGAGTTGAAGTTCCATGCGTGTTTATGGCATCCACATCTGCAGGTTCCAACCCGGCATTCTCCAGACAGTTTTTCATTACGGCTTTCACTCCTGTTCCATCCGGATGTGGTGCGGTCATATGATAAGCATCTGCGGAAAGCCCTCCACCGATTAATTCCGCGTATATTTTAGCACCACGCGCCTTCGCATGTTCATACTCTTCGAGGATCAACGCTCCGGCTCCTTCACCGAGAACAAAACCGTCCCGGTTTTTATCAAAAGGCCTGGAGGCTGTTTTAGGATCATCATTACGGGTAGATAATGCATGCATAGCATTAAATCCACCCATTCCGGCAGCAGCGACCGCCGCTTCGGATCCTCCGGAAACAATAACATCGGCATAACCGAGGCGAATGTAATTGAGGGCATCTATCATGGCGTTTGCCGAAGAGGCGCATGCAGATACCGTCGTATAATTAGGCCCCATAAAACCGTGTTTGATAGAGATCAGCCCCGGGGCCATATCTGCTATCATTTTAGGGATAAAGAAGGGATTGAATCTGGGTGTCCCGTCTCCCCTTCCGAAATTGAGCACCTCTTCCTGGAAAGTTTCCAGACCACCAATACCGGCACCCCAGACAACACCAACTCTTCCTTTATTGATCTTATCCAGTTCTATCCCGGAATCTGCGATCGCTTCATCCGAGGCCACTATGGCATACTGGGAAAACTTATCCAGTCTTCTCGCTTCTTTCCGGTCTATAAAATCGGTAACGTTGAAATTTTTAACCTCACAAGCAAATTGTGTTTTGAACTTAGAAGCGTCAAAATGAGTTATGGGAGCAGCTCCGCTCATGCCGTTTTTCAAGCCTTCCCAATATTCTTGCACAGTATTACCTATTGGGGTCAAAGCTCCTAATCCTGTGACAACAACTCGCTTTAGTTTCATTCGAATAAATTTAGTCCAAACTATTTTTAATGTATACGCTACGAACCTTATTTCCGGCGGATATACCTCCGGGATGTTGTTACACCTGTTTCAATAACGACCACTCTATCCGCTTCCCATCACCAACCGACCCCATAACATACAAGAAAAGTATGGAATAGCAGGATACGATTTGGGGGAATAACTAGCTTTTCAACCTTGCAAAACTTTACCCGAACACAGGGAAAAAGAAGGAGATATTTCAGATATCTCCTTCATACCTTGCTTCTTCGTCAAGTCCGGGTCCATCAGACATAGCCCGAATACGTGCAGATAATTTAATACAATATATCCTGTACAAAATAGAATGCTTAACAAAGTAAGCATTCTATCCATACTCATTGCATATAATATTCTTCCTTATTTTGCTTCCTCGATGTATTTTATTGCCTGCTCTACCGTAGCGATATTTTCTGCCTGGTCATCAGGAATCTGGATATCGAATTCTTTTTCAAACTCCATGATTAATTCCACAGTGTCTAAGGAGTCTGCGCCGAGATCGTTTGTGAAGCTAGCTTCCGGCACAACTTCATTTTCATCAACACCTAATTTGTCTACGATAATCGCTTTTACTCTTGATGCAATGTCTGACATAATCTTTAGTTTTTAAATTTAAATTGTTGGCAAAAATAAAAAACTTTGGTTGAAAACAACATTTAAGTTCCAAAATGTGGCTGTAATTTAATAAAAAATAAGATACCGAATTTACTTTTAATTTCTAATTCTTAATAATTATTCTTTCTTTTGCTGCGATAAACAGGGACACAAACGACGATTGTGCATGTATAGAAAAGTCTGGAAAAAACTGCTTTCCCCTATCTTCAACAAGCATCCGTTTACCCCGTAAAAGCAAGTATCGGTGAAAAAGATTGTCATATTCGCTTCGGGCTCCGGCACCAATGCAGAAAACATCATACGTTATTTCTCGAATGGCGAAAATGCCCGGGTAGTCCTGGTTCTCTCCAATAATAGAAATGCAGGGGTACTGGACAGGGCAAACAAACATGATATAGACGCCCTGTATTTCAACCGAAAGGCTCTTTATCGATCCGATATTATCCTGAACCTGTTGAAAAACATCGGGCCGGACCTTATTGTGCTTGCAGGCTTCCTGTGGAAATTTCCCGAAAATATCCTTCGAACCTTTCCCGACAGCGTTATTAATATACATCCCGCATTACTGCCTAAATACGGCGGCAAAGGCATGTATGGTATGAACGTTCACCGGGCCGTAACCGAAAACAGAGAAACCGAAAGCGGCATCACTATTCATTATGTCAATGAAAATTATGATGAAGGCGCCGTTATTTTCCAAACGAAAACCCCCGTATTACCGTCCGACAGTCCGGAGGATGTTGCACATAAAATCCACACCCTGGAGTACGAGCACTTTCCAAAAGTAATCGAAAAGCTTCTGACGAAAAGATAAGAAAAACATTTGATAATTTCACAACACATCAAACACTTTTGCCTGTGAGCACTTTTGACGTACATGTATATACCGATGGCGCAGCCCGTGGAAATCCCGGCCCCGGAGGATACGGAATTGTAATGGAATGGGTAGGGAAAAAATATGTAAAGGAATTTTCGCAGGGTTTTAAACATACCACCAATAACCGGATGGAACTGCTGGCGGTTATTGTAGCACTGAAAAAGCTGAAACATCCGGATACGAATGTAAAGGTATTCACCGATTCGAAGTATGTAGCCGATGCGGTTGAAAAAAAATGGGTCTTTAACTGGGAACGCAATTATTTCAAAGGAAAGAAAAATGCAGATCTCTGGACCGAATTCCTCAAAGAATACCGCAGACACAAAGTGCATTTTCAATGGATTAAAGGCCATAACAACCACCCGCAGAACGAACGTTGCGATTTCCTGGCCGTGGAAGCGTCCAAACAGGGAAAACTGGCTACCGATCACGGTTTTACGGCAGGGTAAAGCCTTTGTCCCAAATTCCCGGTCTACAAAAGCCCAACCGGTTTTCTTCAGCAGCGTCAATAAAAAGACAAGCCGTTTTCTGAAAGCAATAAAATTGCGTAAGTTTGCAAAAAATTTCAGCATGGGCAAACTGTTAGCGGTGGGTAGCATGGCATTTGATGCTATAGAGACACCTTTTGGTAAAACAGACAAAATTCTCGGCGGCGCAGCTCCCTATATTGGTTTGGCCGCTTCCCAATTCGACATCGACATAGCCGTTGTATCCATAGTCGGCGAAGACTTTCCGGAAAAATATTTATCCCTCTTACAAGACAGGAACATCGATATTTCGGCCATAGAAATAGTAAAAGGAGGTAAAACCTTTTTCTGGAGCGGTAAATATCACAATGACCTCAATTCAAGAGACACCATTGAAACACAGCTCAATGTACTCGGAGACTTCAATCCTGTTGTTCCGGAAAATTATAAAGATGCGGATGTGGTAATGCTGGGTAACCTGCACCCCAATACGCAACTCGGGGTCATAGAGCAAATGGCCAGAAAGCCGAAACTCATTGTTCTGGACACCATGAACTTCTGGATGAACAATACCTGGGATGAACTGATGCAGGTCATAGCCAAAGTAGATGTCATTACGATCAACGACGAAGAAGCCCGTCAGCTCACCAACGAGTATTCGCTGGTAAAAGCAGCACAGAAAATAAGGGAAATGGGCCCGGAATACGTAGTCATTAAAAAAGGAGAGCATGGCGCCCTGTTGTTCCATGAAGACAATGTTTTCTTTGCCCCTGCACTTCCTTTAGAAGAGGTATTTGACCCCACCGGGGCCGGAGACACTTTTGCCGGGGCCTTTTCAGGATATATCGCGGCAACCGGGGACATCTCTTTTGATAACATGAAAAACGCGGTGATCTACGGATCTAATCTCGCTTCCTTCTGCGTGGAGAAATTCGGAACGGAGCGAATGCAGCAACTGTCGAAAAGCGAAATACAACGACGACTTCTGCAGTTTAAGGAATTGACACAGTTCGAAATAGAATTAACTTAATATCGCGCCCTGAATTTTCAGGGCCTTTTTTGTTCATACAAACACAACAACACCGATGAGCGACGCTATTAAACACGAATGCGGTATTGCCGTAATAAGACTCTTAAAACCCCTCGAATACTACAAGGAAAAATATGGTAGTGCATTTTACGGGGTTAACAAGATGTACCTGATGATGGAAAAGCAGCACAACCGTGGACAGGATGGCGCCGGGTTTACCGGCATCAAATTGGATGTAAGCCCCGGAGAACGGTATATAAGCAGGGTACGCTCCAACCAGTCGCAACCCATACAGGATATTTTTTCCCAGATAAATACCCGGATAAACAATACCCTGAAAGAAAATCCGGAATATGAAAATGATGTGCAGCTCCAGAAAAAACACATCCCTTATCTCAGCGAATTATTCCTGGGACATGTGCGCTACGGTACTTATGGCAAAAACAGCATTGAAAACGTACAGCCTTTACTCCGTCAGAACAACTGGAAACACCGCAACCTTATCGTTGCCGGAAATTTTAACATGACCAATGTCAATGAGCTTTTTGACAACCTTATCCGTCTCGGACAGCATCCGAAAGAAAGGGCAGATACCATAACGGTCATGGAAAAGATCGGTCATTTTCTGGACGATGCGGTAGCCAAACTCTACAAAGAGATAAAAAACGAAGGATATAACAAAATGGAGGCTTCCCCTCTTATTGCGGAAAGACTGAACGTAGCCAAGATACTCCGGAAATCTGCCAAAAACTGGGATGGCGGATATGCCATGGCGGGATTGTTAGGTCACGGCGATGCTTTTGTACTGCGCGATCCCGCAGGTATACGTCCCGCATATTACTATCACGATGACGAGATCGTGGTCATTGCTTCGGAGCGTCCGGTGATCCAGACGGTGTTTAACGTGCCTTTCGAAAAAGTGGAAGAGATCAGCCCGGGACATGCGGTCATCGTAAAGGCCAACGGACAAATATCCCACAAAAAAATACTCGACCCACTGGAGCGGAAGGCGTGCTCTTTCGAAAGAATATACTTTTCACGCGGAAGTGATGCCGAAATATACAAAGAACGTAAGGACCTCGGAAGACTATTGATGCCCAAGGTACTGGATGCCATTAACAAGGACACCTCCAACACCGTATTCTCCTATATTCCGAATACTGCCGAAACATCCTTTTACGGGTTGGTGGAAGCCGCCCAGGACGAACTGAACAAGGAAAAGAACAGGCAAATACTGGACGAAAAGGAAACCCTCACGGACGAACGCCTCACCGAAATACTATCCAGAAGGCTCCGGACTGAAAAAATAGCCATCAAAGATGTTAAGCTCCGGACTTTTATTACGGAAGACAGTAGCCGTGATGACCTTGTAGCTCACGTATATGATGTTACTTATGGCGTTATAAAACCGGAAGACACTCTGGTGATCATCGACGACAGCATTGTAAGAGGTACCACTCTGAAGAAAAGCATTATCCGGATGATGGACCGTCTGAACCCGAAATCCATTGTTGTGGTATCTTCGGCGCCTCAGATCAGGTATCCGGATTGTTACGGCATAGACATGGCAAGACTGGAAGACCTTGTGGCCTTCCGTGCTGCCCTGGAATTGCACAAAGAAAAAGGCACTTACGATATCGTCGAAAAAATATACCGGGAGTGTAAAGACCAGGTAGGTTATATGGATACGGATGTAAAAAATGCGGTACAACAACTCTACGATCTGTTTACCGATGAGGAAATATCAGAAAAAATATCGCAGCTTCTTTGCACCGATGACATCAAGGCAGAAGTAAAGATCATCTTCCAGTCCGTAGAAAACCTACACAAGGCATGCCCTCAAAATCTGGGAGACTGGTACTTTACCGGGAACTACCCGACACCCGGTGGTAACAGGGTGGTAAACCGGGCATTTATTAATTTTTACGAGGGCAACAAGGAGCGGGCTTACTAGTTGTGAAGCACAACTGAAAAGTAACTTTTTAATAACGTTCTCTTTATCGGATTTATGTGTAATTCATCGAATTAATTTTACCGGGGAGATTTCCCGACATACATTTGAATCACCATAGCATAAGTAGGTTAAGTTCATGGTAAGATTTGGGGCAAAAAGGTGGAGTTCTACTCCGCCTTTTTTTTATGCTTTATATTTTCCCTTCTATTTTTCTCAAAAAAAATCCGGTTCCGCATACAAAAAAAGCGGGGCCAAAACCCCGCTTTTCATATCATTATCCTGTTGTCGGTATTATTTATTGGCTGCGTAAAGCTCAGCTACTTTATCCCAGTTTATCACATTAAAAAATGCGGTAATATAATCCGGCCTCCTGTTCTGGTAATTCAGGTAATAAGCATGTTCCCACACATCCAATCCAAGAATAGGAGTTCCGCCGCAACCTATTTCGGGCATTAACGGATTGTCCTGGTTCGCGGAAGAACAAACTTCCACCTTACCTCCTTTGTGCACACAAAGCCAGGCCCATCCGGAACCAAATCTTGTGGCGGCCGCTTTTGAAAACGCATCTTTGAAAGCCTCAAAAGAGCCAAACGCCGCATCTATAGCTGCAGCCAGCTCACCGGAAGGAGCGCCTCCTCCATTCGGAGACATCGTCTGCCAGAACAGGCTGTGATTGTAAAAACCACCCCCGTTATTTCTAACAGCCGCATTTCCCATATCCAATCCGGTAAGGATATCTTCGATAGATTTCCCTTCCAGATTTGTTCCTTCTATTGCTTTATTGAGATTTGCGGTGTACCCGTTATGGTGTTTCGTGTGATGTATTTCCATTGTACGTGCATCAATATGAGGCTCTAAAGCATCATAAGCATACGGTAATTTCGGTAATTCAAAAGCCATGATATCAAATTTTAGATTATTAGTTAATACTTGTAAGTAACAAATTTAAGTATAAACTTAAACAATCCATAATAATAAATAGTAAAGAACTCATAAAGATTGCTTATTTTGCCATAGAAATCATGTATCGGGTAAGCCGGTAATTTTCCCTGGATAAAAAAGGAAAAAACACCTCGAAGTTCGGTTTAACAGAAGACACAAACCGCCTTTTCCATCCCGTCTGCCCGTCATGACAAAACCATAACCACAATTATTACGATTTGTCCGCTACTACATTTCAAATTTACAACGCGTCGGCAGGTTCGGGAAAAACTTTTACCCTGGTCCGGGAATACCTGAAGCTCTTACTCGCTTCCGAATACCCGGACACCTACAAACAAATACTGGCCATCACCTTTACCAACAAGGCTGTAAACGAAATGAAAGAGCGGGTGATAAACAGTCTACGGGAAATGGCTTCCGAAAATATCCTCTCTTCTCCCACCGATATGTCCGGTCAGCTTCAGGAAGAACTGGGTATTGACGTACCTACTCTGCACCAGAGAGCAAAAAAAGTATTGAAGAGAATATTACACAATTATGCCTTTTTCGATATCGCCACTATCGACAAGTTCAATCACCGTCTGTTACGGGCTTTTGCCCGCGACCTTCACCTACCCGTAAATTTTGAAGTTGCCATAGACACTGTTTCCCTCCTCAATGAAGCGGTAGACAGACTTGTATACAAAGCCGGGGAAGATCAACTGCTGACCAGGGTACTCATAGACTTTGCCCTGGAAAAGGCCGATGACGACAAAAGCTGGGACATAAGCCTGGACCTGAAAAAAATAGCAAAGCTACTGCTTGAGGAAAACCATTACGAACACATCCGGGAAATTGAAAACAAAAAACTGGCCGACCTGAAAAACCTGTCTTCCCTTCTGAAAAACGAGGTACAGAAAGACGAAAAAAAGCTTACTGAAAACGCAGGCATATTCTTTACTATAATAAAAACTAACGGGCTAGCCCCGGAAGACTTTACCCGGAACTCCATCCCGAATTTTTTCCTAAAGGCAGAAGACAATGCTTTAAAAAGCCTGGATTTCCAAAAGAAAAAATGGCAGGAAGAAATCCGCTCGGCACCGCTTTATACTAAAGCCACGGAAAAGAAAAATCCGGAAAAGACCAATATCATAGATCAACTGCAACCGGAGATAGCATCTCTTTTTGAAAACACGAAGGCCCTGTTTTTTCACACGCAATTTTTACGGAATTTCCGGAACAAGCTTATTCCTCTCTCCCTTCTCAATGCTATCAACCAGGAGCTAAACCATATCAAGGAATCTGAGAACCTGATGCTCATTTCCGAATTTAACCGTATCCTGGCAGGGGTCATCAAGGATCAGCCGGCGCCTTTTATCTATGAGCGTCTCGGGGAAAAATACCGGCATTATTTTATAGATGAGTTTCAGGATACTTCCGAGATGCAGTGGAAAAACCTCCAGCCACTTATCGGTAATGCACTCGAAGGAGAATCCGTTACCGGAAAAAAGGGCACTCTGCTCATCGTAGGCGATGCCAAGCAGGCCATTTATCGCTGGCGTGGTGGAAAGGCTGAACAGTTTATAAGTTTATACAACGAAGAAGAAACACCCTTTCAGATCAAACAGAAAGTAGAACCTCTCCCCGTCAATTACCGCAGTTTTGACGAGATCATCCGGTTCAACAACCGTTTTTTCCGGCATGCCGCTGAGCAGTTATCATTTCCCCAATACAAGGACCTTTACGAAAACAAGAGTCACCAGGAAGCCAATTCCAAGAAAGGCGGTGCGGTAAGCATTGCTTTCCTCGATAAAGAAAGTGAAAACATCCGGAGGGATTACTGCGATATCACTTTACAAAAAATAATAACGCTCCGGGAGCAGGGCTTTACATTGAATGACATCTGCATACTTACCCGTAAAAAAGACCAGGGCGCCCTGTTAGCCGGGCATTTGCAAGAGAATGGCATCCCGGTTATTTCATCGGAATCCCTTTTACTCAATAGCCACCCGAAAATACTGTTCCTGATTCATTTGATGTACTGTTTTTTACAGCCGGAAAACAGAGAAACCCGCTTGCAGATACTTATGTTTCTGGCAGAAAAAGAGAATGCGACGGACAAGCATCGCTACCTCTGCTCCGGTTTGAACGACATTTACCCGGTATGGAATGCAAGCAATTTCTCACCGGACATCTTTTTACAACATTCCCTGTATGATGCCATTCAGTATGCCATAGCCTGTTTTGATCTGAACGCTCCTTCCGATGCCTACCTCCAATATTTCCTGGATGTGGTCCTGGAACAGGTAAACCGAAATCATACGGGCCCGGCCGAGTTCCTTAACTATTGGGAAAAGAAAAAAGACACCCTGGGAATCGCAGCCCCGGAGGGCATTGATGCCGTTCAGATCATGACCATCCACAAATCCAAGGGACTTCAGTTCCCGGTGGTGATCTTCCCTTTTGCCGATACCAATATTTACGAGGACCGCGACCCGCTTGTCTGGTTTCCCGTTAATCAAGACGCCTTTGGCATACCCTACGCTTTAATATCCAAGAACAAAGACCTGGAGCACCTAGGCGAATACGGAGCGGAGATGGTAGCCGAATACGACGCCAAACTGGAACTGGACAGCTTTAATATCCTGTACGTAGCACTGACGCGTGCCGTAGAACAGCTTCATATTATCGGCAAAACCGATACCGATAGAACCGGCAGAGAAAACACCAGGTCTTTCTCGGGCTTATTCATCCATTTTCTCAAAGCCGAAGGATACTGGGACGAAGGAAAAAAAATCTACGATTTCCCGGTTAATGAAGACATCGGCAAACTGCAAAGAAAATCGCGGAAATCATTTTTACCGGACACACCTTACATTCCGTACGTTTCCAATATTTCGGAAAAACAAAAGTTCCGTATTATTACCAGATCCGGCGCCTTGTGGAGTGCAGGTCTCGACGAGGCCATCGAAACGGGAAACATTTACCACAACCTTCTGGCACAGGTCCGCTATAGCTCCGATGTGGAGAATGTTGTCAGGGAAGCGCTAATCCGTGGTACCATACCCCCTTCCGGTAAAAAGAAATTTCTGGAGCAACTCCGGGCCGTGACAACACATCCGCAAATAGGAAAGTACTTCACCCCTGTTTATACCATACTCAACGAAAAAGACATTTTTACTATGCGGGGAGAAACGCTGCGGCCGGACCGTATAGCAGTCGACGAAAAAGGCAATGCTACCATCCTGGATTACAAAACAGGAGCTTATGACAAAAAACACGAACAACAACTACAACAATACAAAGACATTCTTTCCGAAATGGGTTATACCGTCACCGAAGGTTTTCTGGTGTTCATAGACCGCGACATCCGTATTTATCCCGTATAGGGATAAGTATCTTCCCGCCATCTCATACCCTTCCTCCGGAATCATAAATATATTGCCGGAAATAAAAAAATAAAATTCGCTTGGGACCCATGCCCGTCCGCGGGGTATAATTAACAGATCCCCGCAGAATATTTTCTGAAAATTGGTTTACACAAAAGGGGACAGAATTACTGAAACCGGCCTCTTACAAGGTCAGTACTGTTGTTTATTTTTTGGGGCAATCCGGTGTGAATACCGGGTGGTAAACACAGTGCTCGCGAAGGTCGTCCGGATATTCCGGGCGGCTTTCTTTTTTGAGGAATAATGCAGGGCTGTTTTCCCTAAAAACTATACAGAAAACAATAAAAACACCGGGAATACCGTTTCGGAAAACAACATGTGTACGAACATTTATTTACCTTTGTTGCCAATCACAAACAGATAGATATGTACGGAAAAATAAAACAACATCTGCAACAGGAATTACAGGACATTAAAGACAATGGCCTATATAAAAAAGAACGTGTAATTACCTCCTCCCAGGATGCGGTCATAAAGATATCCACCGGTGAAGAGGTTATTAATTTCTGTGCCAATAATTACCTGGGGCTTTCATCTCATCCGGAGGTCATAAAAGCGGCCAAAGACACCCTCGACACACATGGTTTCGGCATGTCTTCGGTAAGGTTTATTTGTGGTACACAGGACATCCATAAAGAACTGGAGCAAAAGATCGCTGATTTTTACGGTACGGAAGACACTATTTTATACGCTGCGGCATTTGACGCCAACGGGGGTGTATTCGAACCCCTCCTCTCTGCCGAAGATGCCATTATTTCCGATTCCCTGAATCATGCTTCCATCATAGACGGCGTACGCTTGTGTAAGGCTATGCGTTACCGATACGAGAACAATAATATGGAAGACCTGGAGGCCAAATTACAACAGGCCGATGCAGACGGGGCCAGGTTCAAGATCGTAGTTACCGACGGTGTCTTTTCCATGGACGGTCTCGTAGCTCCACTGGACAAGATAAGTGCCCTGGCTGAAAAATATGACGCTATGGTGATGATAGATGAATGCCACGCTGCAGGATTTATAGGAAAAACCGGACGTGGAACTCCCGAAGAAAAGGGAGTTATGGGCAAAATAGACATTATCACCGGAACCCTGGGCAAAGCACTGGGTGGAGCTATGGGAGGATATACCACGGGTAAAAAGGAGATCATAGAGATACTGCGGCAACGGTCCAGGCCTTATTTATTCTCCAATTCTCTTGCCCCCTCTATTGTCGGAGCTTCCATCAAAGTTTTTGATATGCTCTCCGAGAGTACCGAACTCCGGGATAAACTCGAAGAAAATACACGTTACTTCAAAAAAGGAATGAAAGAAGCCGGTTTTGATATTATAGACGGCGATTCTGCCATTGTTCCCGTAATGCTTTACGATGCCAAATTATCTCAGGTAATGGCAGACAAACTTCTGGAAAAGGGAATTTATGTAATCGGGTTCTTCTATCCGGTAGTTCCTAAAGGAAAAGCAAGAATAAGAGTACAATTGTCGGCCGCACACCAAAAAGAACATTTAGATAAGGCTATTCAGGCTTTTACAGAAGTAGGTAAGGAATTAAATGTTATTTAAAACCGTTGTATTTTCTTAATAAAAACAAAAAAATTACTATATTTATCTTTGTTAATATGCCGTAACGGCTTACATTTGCTCTTAATTAATACTTAAAATTTAAATAATTGAACATGAAACATCTTAGCAAATTATTTGTTGCTGCGCTCTTGTTTATAGGGTTTAGCAATGTTCAGGCGCAAGATTCCAATAA
This sequence comes from Sinomicrobium halophytocola, assembly GCF_052983395.1. NCBI lineage: Bacteria > Pseudomonadati > Bacteroidota > Flavobacteriia > Flavobacteriales > Flavobacteriaceae > Sinomicrobium > Sinomicrobium halophytocola. Next base: position 39,243 of record NZ_JBRKIT010000037.1, on the reverse strand, counting down.
CCCATGGCAGGTGAGTTTTGGTGCAAACGCCGTTGATGTTTACCCCACCAATCAACCCGGAATGGGACAGTGGCTTGACGAGTATTTCAATGTCAGCGATCACTGGAATATCCTCCCTTCCGTTTCTACAATAGCTGTTTCCCGCTATGTAGGTGACGGTTTCTCCGTTGGTGCAAGGGGATCCCTTAACAAAATTGATAAATGGGGCGATGAAGATGTAGATGATCTATCATACTATGGTGTGGACGGAACCGTTAAATACAACTTTATAGAAGGAAAAGTATTCGATCCGTTCATCGAAGTTGGTGGTGGTTATACCTGGATTGACGAAATTGGTGCCGGAACACTTAACGGAGGTATCGGTTTTAACCTGTGGTTTACTGACAACATAGGTCTTACCCTCCAATCCAGCTACAAGCACTCTTTCGAGGATTACCTGGCTCCTCACTTCCAACACCTTGCCGGTATTGCTATTAAATTCGGTGGAACAGATACCGATGGGGATGGCCTCTATGACAAAGACGATGAGTGCCCGGAAGTAGCCGGACTTCCTGAGTTTAACGGATGTCCTGATTCTGACGGTGATGGCATTCCGGATAAAGACGATGCCTGCCCGAACGAAGCTGGCCCTGCCGAGCTTAACGGATGTCCTGACTCTGACGGTGACGGTGTTCCGGACAAAGACGATGCTTGTCCTGACACTCCCGGATCAGTAGAACTTAACGGATGTCCTGATTCTGACGGTGACGGTATCGTTGATAAAGACGATGAGTGCCCGAATGAAGCCGGCCCTGCATCTCTTAACGGTTGTCCTGACAGAGACGGTGACGGAGTAGCTGATAAAGATGATGCTTGTCCTGATGTAGCCGGTACTGTAGCTAACAAAGGTTGTCCTGAAGTGACAGAAGAAGTTCAGAAAAAACTGAACGAGTTTGCCAAAACTATCTTGTTCGACACCGGAAAAGCTACTATCAAAACTGAGTCTGCCGAAGTATTAGACCAAATAATGAGTGTACTTAACGAATATCCTAATTCGAAATTTACTGTAGAAGGTCACACGGATAGTACAGGTAGTGCTGCCTTAAATCAGAAATTGTCTGAGCAAAGAGCTGAGTCCGTAAGAAAATACCTGGCTGAAAAAGGTATCAATCCTTCCAGGTTGTCTTCCATCGGATTTGGAAAAGACAAGCCTATCGCTACCAATGCTACTGCAGCAGGTAGAAAAGAAAACAGAAGGGTGGAAATAAACCTTGTAAAAGAGTAATTTACACTCGTAGAATAAATTAAAAATCCCGTCCTGAAAAATCAGGACGGGATTTTTTTTATTTTTAGGCTTTGAAAATGTCCTTGCAATTCACCTGCCTGTCCGGTAGGTCCGGCAATAACCATAAACAACAACAACCGTGAAAACTTTTCTGGCCGAAGTCGTGGAAAACATTCTTGCTGAAAACGGAAATATCAGCGATATAGCCTTCGTGGTACCCGGAAAAAGGGCCGGGGTGTTTTTAAAAAGGGAAATACAAAACCGAATGACTCGTACCGTATTTGCTCCGCAAATTTACAGTGTGGAAGAATTTGTACAGGAACTGTCCGGTTTAAGCCTTATTTCCAATATTCAACTTATATTCGAATTTTACGCCGTATACCAGAAAATCACTCCAAAGGAACAACAGGAAGATTTTTATACCTTTTCCAAATGGGCACAGGTCATGCTTCAGGATTTTAACGAGATCGACCGTTACCTCATTGCACCCGAAGACATCTTTTCTCACCTGTCGTCCGTAAAGGAACTGGACCACTGGTACCTCTCCGACCAGAAAACCCCGTTACAGGAACAGTATGTCGAATTCTGGAAAACCCTCGGAATGTATTACACCACTCTTCGCGAAGAACTTCTCACCAAACAATGCGGGTACCAGGGGCTTATCTACAGGGAAGCCATAGAGAATATAGAACATTATTTAAACCACAACAACTACCGCAAGCATATCTTCGTAGGCTTTAACGCATTGAACAATGCCGAATCTTCCATACTACAAGAGTTCCTTGCAGCCGGCGCCGAAGTATACTGGGATACGGACAAGGCCTTTATGGAAGATCCGGAGCACGATGCAGGCCTCTTTATGCGACAATATAAAACAAAGTGGAAATACTACCAGAAATACCCTTTTAAAAATATTGACAATCATTTTTCAGGACCAAAGAATATAGAGATCATAGGTATTCCCGGCAAAACAGGACAGGCTATGTACATCCACTCCATCCTGTCCAACCTGAAAAACGAAGGAAAACTGGAAGGAACGGCAGTAGTACTGGGCAATGAAGAATTATTAAACCCGGTACTGAATGCCATTCCCGAAGATATAGAAAAGGTCAATATCACAGGAGGTTTTCCCCTGGCCTACGGTCCTATCGCCTCGTGGTTCCATGCTTTTTTTCAGACACTTGAAAACGAGCGATCGGGAAAATGGTATTATCAGAATGTATTAAACCTCGTATCTCATCCGGTCTCCAAGCCCCTGCTCTCCCACAACGGACGCGACCTGGCTTCCGAATTTATCCGAACCGTCCAGGACAACAATATCGTATTCGTAACACAAGAGCACCTGCGAAAAGCATTTTCCGACCTAATTGACGATACCGGAGAAGACGTTGTCCCGATAACCGAACTTCTGTTTTTTTCCAAAGATACGTCTACCGTGAGTGAAGTTATTCAGAAATGCAGCGCCCTGACCCTGCGACTAAAGAATGTTTACTCTCTACAGGGGAACCAGATATTCCTGGAATACCTCTATTGCTTTTACGAGATCTTCAACCAGATCCGTTTTTTTGACGAAAAATACCAAGCCATGTCCATTCATGCCCTTACGGGAATCTATAGGGAACTCCTGCTCCAGCAAACAGTGGATTTTCAGGGAGAGCCTCTCGAAGGCCTACAGGTAATGGGCGTGCTGGAAAGCCGGAACCTCGATTACGAAACCGTAATCCTGACCTCGGTGAACGAAGGCGATCTCCCTTCGGGCAAATCCGGGAACTCTTTCATTCCCTTTGATATCAAAATAGCTTACGGCCTTCCCACATACAAGGAAAAGGATGCCATATATGCATATCACTTTTACCGGCTCCTGCAGAGAGCCAAAAATGTTTACCTGCTTTATAACTCCGACTCCGGATCTTTTGACGGTGGGGAAAAAAGCCGTTTCATACAACAACTGACAACATTCCGGCAGGAAAACCATATTATCCGCGAGCGGATTGCCGTACCACAGGCAGGAAACCTGCCCGGACCGCAAGCGCCCGTCAAAAAAACCCCTTCCCTTATGGAAGCCATACGAATTATGGCAGAAAAAGGCTTTTCCCCGACCTCCCTTACCAACTACATCCGAAATCCTATGGAATTCTACAAACAATCCATCCTGAAGGTTAGTGACGAATACGAGGTAGAAGAAACCATAGCAGCCAATACATTGGGGACCATCATTCACGACACCCTTGAAGACCTTTATAAGCCCCTCACCGGGCAGATACTAACCACAGACCATATAGAGGATATGCGAAATAAAGTAAACGCACTCATCGGCCTTAAATTCGGGGACGTGTACAAAGGTGGGGATTTTAGCCGTGGAAAAAACCTCCTCAGCTATGAAGTGGCCAAACAATACCTGAAAAATTTCCTGAAGGCAGAAGAAAAACGGCTGCGGGACGGGAACTCCATAAAAATTATTGAAATTGAGAGGAATCTCCGGGTTCCGATAGATGTTCCGGGTATATCCTATCCGGTATACCTGAAAGGAAAAGTAGACCGTGTCGAAGAGACCAACGGTGTGTTCTGTTTTATCGATTACAAAACCGGGAGAGTTGACCAGGCCGATGTGGAACTTGCGGAATGGGAAAACCTCATCATCGATTACAAATACAGTAAAGCTTTCCAGCTGTTATGCTACTCGTATATGCTTATGCATAACAGTTCGTATTCCCTGCCTGCCGAAGCTGCTATTATTTCATTTAAGAACCTTCAGAAAGGATTTCTGAAATTTGCCAAAAAAGGAGTATCCAGGTCGGAAAAGGAATATGCCATTACCGAAGAAACATTCGATAATTTCAAAGACCAGCTTCACCGGTTGATCGGTGAAATATGTGACTCCGAAATACCTTTTGCCGAAAAAGAAATTGTTTAATCCCGCATAAAAAAAACATCCTCCCGGCAGCCATTTACTACCGGGATAGATGTTCATCAGCATAAGAAGGGGATGCTATCTCCTGAAAAATTTAAGTTTAGTATCCGGGGTTTTGTTGTAATGTCGGTTGCCCTGTTTCATTGACGCTTAAGTCAATCTGAGGCTGTGGAATCGGGTAGTACTCGTTTTTCCCGCTAACGAATCTCCCTCCACGAACATCAGTGGTTATTCCTCCCTGGTATTCAAAATAACTATTAAGCACTTCTTCGGCAATTCCCCAACGTACCAGATCAAAGAATCGGTGACCTTCCATTGCCAATTCAAGTTTTCGTTCAAAATAGATGGCCTTCAGGGCGTCTTCCTTCGAACTGAATTGAGCCGAGGTATATTCCTCTATAGTATAATTTGCCGCATTGGTACCTTCATCAAATCCTCCCATTGGTTTCTCATCATCGATATATTCTTTAAGGAAACCGTCCGGATTAGCAGCACGTCTCCGTACCCGGTTAACATATTCCATGGCTGCGGAGAGGCTTCCTGCCTCGGCCTCGGCCTCGGCCGCCATAAGCAACACATCGGCAAACCGAATGACATGAACATTAATGGCTGTTCCCGGGGCCCAGGAACTCTGATCGGCATACTGATCTTGTGTAGCCTGCCAGTAAATATTCTTTTTCGGTGCATATGGACCTCCGTACCTCTGGTCGCGTATCCAGGCAGCGCCGGGATGGTCTCCCCAGTCATGAAACGGAATTCCACGGCGTCCTACGGTCCAATCCAGCCTGGGGTCCAATGATCCGGTATACGGATCAAAAGAAGCATTGGCAGAAACGCCCATATCGCTTTTAACCGAGTCTTCATTATAATTATCCAGATCCGGCAGACCGGTCCCGGCATCCGTTTTATAGGAATTCACCAGGTCTTGTGTGGGCTGAAGAAAACCGCAACATCTGAATGGACTGTTATACGGGAAGTTCAACTTCCCCCCTTGATTGGAGTTTGTGATATTGCCAGTTCCATCGTTAGCTACCATCTGGATGTCAAATACTGTTTCCGCATTATTTTCTGTAGCCGCGTCAAAATTATCTTTGAACAGCGGAACGAGGTCATACTTTACACCTCCGGAATTCACCCCGGAATTAATGGTTTCGTCAAAGATCTCCTTGGCTTCGGTAAACTTATTCTGGTAGAGATAGGTTTTTCCGAGATACGCGGCGGCGGCCCATTTATTGGCCCGGCCGAATTCTTCCTGTGTGGGCGGCAGATTTTCATAGGCATACTGAAAATCAGCCTCGATCATAGGCCAGATGTCTTGGTCATTGGGCTGGTTCGGATCTTCTGTAGTTTCGTCAATCCAGGGAACCATATTGAACATTTTCTTCAGTTCAAAATAATAATGTCCCCTCAAAAAACGAGCCTGCCCGGCTATATTTTCCCGGTCTGCTTCGGATACATCGGGTGCATTTTCCAGGTAATAAAGGGTATTGTTACTTCTTTTCACACCTTCGTACAATGCTTTCCATTTGGAATTAAAAAAGCCATTTGAAGCATCCGATGTAAATTTTGCAATCGGGTCAATTGCAGGCTGATCTCCCCCGAAACTCCCCTTGCTGGCGGCTCCTCCGGCGACAGCACCATAGATCCAGTTGTCCGGCGCGGCCTCCCAGGGATTTCCTCCCCCGATCGCTTCATCATCACCCTGTCCGTCCAGAACGGCATAAGCACCTATCAGTAATTTTTCAACTCCCGCCTGATCCGTTTCATCCAGTACACTCCCCTCCAGGGATCCCAAAGCAGGCTGATCCAGGAAGCTATCGGCACATGAAAACACCAGCAGAAGTACAAAAACAGGAACACAAAATCGTTCTATTTGTTTTATAAGTTTCATATGTTTTATTTTTAGGTTTATCATTAGAATATTACATTAAGTCCGAATAATAACTGTCTCTGATTCGGATAAGCCCCTTCGTCGATTCCAAAATTCACGCTTTCTCCGGATATTTCAGGGTCCAGACCGGAATATGAGGTAATAGTAAACGCGTTTACCATTTGCACATACAACCTCAACTTGGTCAACTGGATTTTTTCCAGAATGGCGGAAGGAAGCGAATATCCCAGTTGAATCTGTCGCGCTCTTAAATACGAACCATCTTCCACAAAGTATGAATTAGGGTTGCTTGCAGCGCTGGTAGCTCCTCTTGTTTCCTGAATAGGAGCGGAAGCATTTGTATTTTGCGGGGTCCAGGAATCGTACAATGCGGTTTTACTTTTAGCGCCCTGAAACGAGCTGTAAAAATCGGTCCACCAGCGTACGTTGTTCCAGATATCATTGCCCTGAGATCCATAGAGGAACGCACTGAAGTCCCAATTTTTATAAAGCAGTTCAATATTCAATCCGTAAGTAAAATCAGGGTTCGGATTTCCCAGGAAGGTCCTGTCATCGGCCGTGATCCTGCCATCGTTGTTGATGTCTGCATAACGGAACCGTCCCACTCCTCCTATCTCGGGATCTGTACTGACATCATTCTGATATTGTGCATCCGGATTTCCCGTGGCTTCAGCAGCCTGTGCATTCGCCTCTTCAATCTCCTCATTCGAATCCCAGAAACCATCCACTTTATATCCGAAAAACTGACTTACCGAATGGCCCACCTGGTTTCTGATAATAGAACTACCATTAAAACGCCGGCCTTCCAGGTCAAAATAATCCCTGCTGTTAGACACTTTGGTTATTTCGTTGCTATAAGTAGTAAACGTAACGGTAGTGTTTAATCTCAGGTCCTCTCCCAAATCAAAATAGGTAGAAAGGTCCACATCAAACCCGCTGTTTGTCATTGAAGCTATATTCACATAAGGAACGGTCGCCGCTCCTTCGGTTCCCAATAATTCCGGATTGAATAATAAGTCTTTAATATCTTTCCTGTAGTAATCTGCTGTTAACTGCACCGTATTATTGAACAATGAAGCATCGATCCCGATATTTGTATTAGTATTCTTTTCCCAAACAGCACCCGGGTTTCCTATCCGGGATTGTTCAAATCCTTCCGCCAATGCGGAATTACCTCCTCCTATAGCGTAAAACGAGGTCCTGTTATTTCCTCCGAAAGTTGTGAATGAATTTGGTGGATCGACATTTAACTGATTTCCCATAACACCATAACCCCCTCGTATTTTCAGGTCATTGACCCAACTATCCTCCGGGAAAAAGTTTTCGTTGGCCATATTCCAGCCCACACTAAAAGCGGGGAACCAGCCATATTGATTGTTTAAAAACCTGGATGATCCGTCTCTACGGATTGTGGCACTTAACAGATACCGGTCATCAAAATTATAATCCAGCCTTCCGAAATAGGAGGCCAGGGCATCGGCATATTTAAAACTGTAATTCGTTTGCGTTCCCGAACCGGTCTCCAGGGTCACATAATCCGGGTCAAAAGAAAAATAGCCCTGCCTGGAACCTCCTACTTCACGTCCTTTGTTTTGATAGGCCTCCGTTCCCAGCAAAACGGTTACATTATGAATATCATTAAAAGAATTGTGATATTTTACCGTATTGGTCCAGGTCCAGTTGAAGTTGGTAGCCGCTGCTTCGGAATACTGATTTACAGATAAATTCTCCGAATTTTCATATTCGGGAAACTGAAAAGAATTGAAGCTATTGGTAAAGTACTGCCCCCCGAAACTGGTCCTGAAAGTAAAGTGTTCCAGAAAATCCGCTTCGGCGAAAACATTACCGAATATCCTGGTAGACACCCCCCGGTTATTCCGCGTACGGTCCATGATCGCAACCGGGTTTTTGGCATTCCCAAGCTCATTACCGAAGGAGCCCGCATAATTTCCCATAATATCGTGAACCGGGATAATAGGTTGTTGCCGGAAGGCCATTCCTATGGCACTGTCTTCGGTTAATGCATCAATTTGTGGGTTGTCCCGAATAGTAAAACTTATATTTTCACCCACACGAATATTGTCACTAATATTATATGTTGAATTTGCCCTGATTGTATAGCGTTTTAAGTAAGTATTCTTCAACGTTCCTTCCTGGTTAAAATAATTCAGGGAAAAAAGATAACTCCCCTGCTCATTGCCGTTACTTACCGACAAATTATGACTTTGTATACTCGCAGGACTGAAAATTTCCTGGAACCAGTTGGTTCCTTTTTTGTTTGCCATTACGATCCGGTAAAAACTATCCAGATCTTCCGAACTGGTATAATTGGGATTTATATAGTACAAAGACTCATCGACAGAATTTGCTCCCACGGGAGCGATATAATTCGGAAGCACAGGGGCAGCTCCGTTCCCGTACTGTTCGCTGCTCGGAGTGGCACTCGGGTCGGTGTTCCGCTGTGCGATGAAATTGAGTTCTGCCATTTCCTGTGAATTCAGAATATTCCACGGATTTCCTTTCTGGACCATCTGAACACCATAGAAAGCGTCATAAGTAACTTTCATTCGGCCTTGCCCCTTTTTTGTGGTAATAATGATTACCCCGTTTGCCGCTCTTGAACCGTAAATGGAAGCAGAAGAAGCATCCTTAAGTACCTGCATGGTCTCTATATCGTTAGGGTTAATATCCCCGATCCCGTCTGTCGGAATACCGTCTACAACATAAAGAGGCGTATTGTTACCAAAGGTATTGGCCCCGCGTATTTTCACCTGTGCTGCTTCCCCGGGTTGTCCTCCTCCGGTTATGGTAACCCCGGAAACCCTCCCCTGAAGCTGATTGGTGACATCGGCTGTAGGCTGTTGCGTCAATTCTTCCGTTTTCACGACCGACACCGCGCCGGTGAGGTCTTGTTTACGCTGTGTCCCATACCCCACAACAACTACTTCGTCCAACAGTGCGAGGTCTTCCTGGAGCGATACATCCACAACGTCCCGTCCGTCTACCGGCACTTCCAGTGTTTTAAATCCGACATAGGAAACCACAAGGACTGCTGCATCGCTACTTACTTCTATAGTATAATTCCCGTCAAAATCGGCAACCACACCATTAGTTGTCCCCTTCTCCATCACACTGGCCCCTACCAACGGCTGGCCATCTTCAGAAGTGACCTTACCGCTTACCTGTAAAAAAACAGACATTTTTTCTTTTTTTTCTGACTCCGGCGGTGTACCGAAGACATGTCCTGACACCAGGAACATACAACAAAAAAGCAAAACACACATGGCATTTTGCAGCACGATACGAATTCTCGTAAAGGTTCTTTTTCTCATAAAGTAAAGTTTGTTAGTTGTTTAATTAAGACGTCCTTATACACAAAACCGGTTTAAACAACAAGGCAGAAATCCCTTAAATACTGTTATCCGTTGTTTTATTCTTTTGATTTGACAAAAAGACTATTTCGGCCGGGGTCTTTCCGATATTGTGAATAAGCTGTTTCTTCACAAAAAGTAGGAATAAAAAAATTCATTTTCTTTTTATGAAAAAGATCGGCTTCTAAGAAAAGTTTAAAGTAGGATTATTAAATTTTTCTTAAAAAAAATTTATACCAACGACATGATTTTGTTTATGAACGACTTGTTTTTTAATACTAAAAGAATATTTGCTAATATAAACACAAAAAAATTAACAGTAATTATACTTTTTAATCAATTATTTGTACAATTAATTTAGCAGAAGAAAATAACAATTTCTTTACCCCTAATACTCGGCGTAAAAAAGGATTACAAAAAATAACTCAATAATTGTCTATTATACAATTCAGTATTTAAGAATAAACTTATAAGAGGTAACGGAATATATTCTTATTACATTCCGGAAAAAAAGAAGCAATTGCAAATTGCGTAAAATTTCTAACGGCCATCAGGTATAAAAACGGGAGGAGTCTGCTTTGTTGTGAACCAGCAACCTCAGGGCAAGTTTATGAATCAAACGGGCAGACCTTAGTTCATTTCAAAGCAGGACCCCTAGACAAATATTGGACAGACATTGCGAAATAGACTTTATTTAATGGGATTTAAAAGTTACTATTGTCGCACCTTCTGATTCCCACTACAAGCCGAGACAAACAGTAGCCATAAAACTACCGGATTTTTATCCTTTTAACTTGATATTACAGCCTCCCCGGTATTTCTTTTTTCACAATAAAAACATGGGGATTTCACTATATCCTAACAATAAAATCTTATTTGTGTTAAAAAAACACTCGTTATTTTATATATTTGCTATTCGTTAACGTTAACTATCCCCGAATGCTTAACCAAAACTTAAACCATGAATAAAAAGATCACGGATAAAATTCTCTTTCCTATTCAATTCACCGGCAAGTCGTTTATTCTCCAATTTTTACTGGGAGGTTTCTTTATTTTTGGCGCTGTAGCGGCAGAAGATCCCGGAACGTTCGAATATATCCAACAGGAAATAAGCGGTACGGTTCACGATACCAATAACACTCCCCTCCCCGGTGTTAGTGTGCAGTTAGTAGGTACAACCAAAGGAGTTGTCACAGATTTTGACGGAAATTATGCTATAGAAGCAAGAAGCGGAGATGTTCTTGAGTTCTCTTATATAGGCATGCGTACACAACGTATCACCGTAGCAGATGACAACACCATAGCGGTAGTCATGGAAGAAGATTACGAATCGTTGGACGAAGTTATCATTACAGGGTATGGTAGTCAGAAAAAAGGCGAAGTCACTGCGGCAATTTCTTCGGTAGATGCCGGGTCCATCGAAAAAATAGCAACCTCCAGCGGTGTGGATGCCATAAAAGGCCAGGTAGCCGGCGTGGATATTGTTCCCCAGGGCGGAAGGCCCGGAGAAAATGTTACCGTAAGGATACGGGGACGCCGTTCTATTGGGGCCTCCAACGACCCTCTTTATGTGATAGACGGTATCCCACAGATAAGCGGAACCAGTTCCATTACCGACATCAACCCACAGGACATCGAATCTATGCAGGTATTAAAGGATGCCGCCGCAACGGCCATATACGGCTCCAGGGGAGCCAACGGGGTTGTCCTTATTACAACCAAACGCGGAAAAGCGGGAAAAACATCGGTATCGTACAGCAGTCACTTCGGAATCACTTCAGCTACCCAGCTTGTAGATATGATGGACGGTGAAGAGTTCGCCCGGATGAAACGGGAATCCCAAAGAAGTTCCTGGAACGGAACGATACCAAATGACGAAAAGATCTTTTTAGATGCCGTAGAACTTAAATCCATCGCCGAAGGGAGATCGACAGACTGGCTCGACGAGGCCATTGCCACCGGCTGGCAGACCAATCACCAGATCAGCGTTAGTGGCGGATCGGAAAAAACTACCTTCAACACCTCTATAGGCTATTTTAAGGAAGAGGGGATCATTCCCACCATAGATTACGAACGCTATACCGGGAGAATAAACCTCGACCACAAAATAAGTGATGTCTTTAAGGTTGGGGTTTCTTTTGCTATATCGCATGCCATACAAAACTGGGGTTCTTCGGCCACAGTCTCCGAAGCACTGTTAAACAACCCGCTGGGCGTACCGCGCGACGAAAACGGCGAACTCATCTTTTTGCCCACCACCGATGGCTTGCGGACCAATCCCTTAAGTGAGCTCGTAAAAGGCTCTTATATAGACGAGCGTAAATTCACCCGCATCTTCGCACCGGTTTACCTGGATATTTACATAAACAGCAACCTGAAATGGACCACGACCTTCGGTCCCGATATACGTTACAGGCGGCGCGGCCTGTTCCAGGGCAGTTATACCAATGCCAACCGGGGCGGCCCCGGGGATGCGTCCATAGAACACAATGACAACTTCGGGTATACGCTGGAGAACCTGCTTACCTACAACCAGACCATCGGTGCGGATCACAACCTCAAGGTAACCCTGCTCCAAAGTATCCAGAAATCCAGGACAGAGAATTCCCTGGCCGGGGTATCTAATATCCCCTATGAAGAACAACAGTTTTACAACCTTGGTTCGGCATCCGTCAAAGGGGATATTACTTCCGGACTGATAGAATGGAGTCTGGCATCTTTTATGGGACGGGTAAATTATGATATCGCCGGAAAATACCTCTTCCAGGCCTCTGTCCGGGCCGACGGGTCATCACGCCTGGCCGCCGGGAACAAGTGGAATTACTTTCCCGGTCTTTCCGCCGGGTGGCGGATATCCCAGGAAAAATTCATGCAAGACTCCGAGGTTTTCGATGATCTCAAACTACGGGCCTCTTACGGAGAAGTAGGGAACACCTCAGTAGATCCTTACCAGACCGCAGGAAGATTGGAAGGCACCGTATATGCCTTTGGTAATACCCCCGCCCTGGGCCAGGGATTAAACGAAATTGCCAATCCCAATCTCGGATGGGAAGTCTCCAAAACCATAGATATAGGACTGGATTACAGCCTCTTCCGCGGCAGGGTCCAGGGAAGTATCGACTGGTATCATACCAAAACCTCCGATATCCTCCTGGATCGCGGCCTTCCATACACTTCCGGGTATGAGGATATTCTTCAGAACATCGGAGCTACAAGCAGTAAGGGACTGGAATTTAATATCGATGCCAATATCATAGACAACCCGAAAGGATTTAAATGGAACCTTGCCTTCAATATTGCCGGGTATAAGGAAAAGATCACCGAACTGGCCCTGAGGGACGAAAACGGAAATCCCGTAGATGATGTGGGTAATCAGTGGTTTATAGGAAAATCCATCAATGTCTTCTACGATTACCGGAAGATTGGTATTTACCAGTCTGATGAAGCAGACCTGGCCGCAACCGCCGAGGGAAAGGTACCCGGGGAAATAAAACTGGAAGATCTGGACGGCGATGGCATTATATCTCCCGACGACCGGGTGATCCTGGGCTCGGATGTTCCCGATTTTTACGGCGGTATCACCAACAGTTTCGCCTATAAGGGCATAGATTTCAGTTTCTTTTTCTATTTCCGCCAGGGGCAAATGGTACGAAGCCGTTTCCACGACGATAACAATACGCTGTTTGGGCGCTTCAACAACCTGGACGTGGATTACTGGACCATAGACAATCCCACCAATGACTATCCCCGCCCTAACCAGAACCAGGAAAGGCCCAGAAATGCATCTACCTTGAGTTATTTTGACGGCAGTTTTATAAAGCTGCGCAATGTCAGCCTCGGCTATAATCTACCCGAATCGGTCACCGAAAACCTGGGTGTGTCTTCCCTGAGGTTCTATGTTTCCGGGCAAAACCTGTTCTTCATATCCAAATTCGACACTTTCGATCCGGAGAACACCGGGAATCCGGACAGTAACGGACAATTAAACGGCAATACCATACCAAGTAATAAAATGTACCTTTTGGGGCTGAAAGTAGTTTTCTGACGCCCCTACTGTTCCCCTCGGAATACAAGGAATTTTTAACCCATAAATGCTATACGTTATGAACAGAAAAATATATGCAGGACTCGTACTGTTACAGGTATCACTCCTTACCTCCTGTAACAAATTCCTGGAAGAAGACCTGGTAACAAATGTATCCGCATCTTCATACTACACTACCGAAAAAGGGCTCGAAGATGCGGTCAGGGCCACTTACGCCTCTTTAAAGACCGTTTACGGTCAGGAAGTAGGTTTCACCATGACCACATTCGGCACGGATATCTTCACCAATGGTTCAGACGGAGGATTTAAATACTACAATTTTTATGACGGTACGCTCAATGCGTCCGACGCTTATGTACGGGATGCCTGGAGAGAATGGTATAAAGGGATCAACCAGGCCAATGCAGTAGTGGACAGGTCCGAAGGATTGGAGATGAACGAAGCACTGAAAGAAAACCGCCTGGCAGAAGTGCGTTTTTTACGCGCACTGTTTTACTTTAACATCGTGACCACCTATGGCGATGCCCATCTCACGCTCGAAGAAACCGAAGAAATAGAGATCGAGGCCAACAGGACCCCGGTTGCGGAAATATATCAACAGGCCATTGTTCCGGACCTGGAATATGCCATAGAAATGCTTCCTGACACCCAATCGGATTACGGACGCATTACCAAAGCAGCGGCGCAGTTCCTCCTGGGGAAAGTACTGCTTACCAGGAGTTACACCTCTTATGGGGAAGAAGATGACGCCTCCCGGTCGGAATCGTTATTCACCCATGTCATCGAAGACTACGGGTTCAGGCTCCTGGACCGTTATGCGGACCTGTGGGATATTAACAACAAGCAGAACGATGAAATTATTCTTTCCGTGATCAATTCCAAGGCCCAGGTCGATGACGGCACGGATGACCTGGGACATCGCGGACACCTCTTTTTCCTGATGGAATACGACATTTTGCCGGGGATGGCCAGGGATGTAGAAAACGGAAGGCCCTGGAAAAGGTTTAAACCCACCGACTTTCTACTCTCTTTGTGGGACAGGGAAAAAGATGCCAGGTATGATGAAGGCTTTACCCATGTCTGGTATACCAACAATCCGAACGAAAAACTCCAGCTCGGAGATACGGCAGTATATATTCCCGGTCCGGGAAAAGATGAACTATGGCCTCAATCCCGACAGGATACAAAACCTTACATGGTTATTACGAAAGACGAATACACGGAACGGTTATTTCCGAGCGTACTGAAATGGCTGGATCCCACCCGTCCCGATCACCAAAGGGAGCCATCACAGCGCGATCATATTCTCATGCGCCTGGCCGATGCCTACCTCCTCCGTGCAGAAGCGAGGCTTATGCAGAACAACACCACAGGAGCTGCCGAAGACATTAATGAAATAAGGCGCCGGGCAGCCCAACCGGGTATGGAAGCCGAAATGGAAGTAAGTGCATCAGACATTACACTCGATTTCATACTCGATGAAAGGGCACGCGAACTCTACGGAGAAGGGTATCGCTGGTATGACCTGGTCAGGACCGGGAAACTTGTGGAACGGGTGCGGCTACACAATCCCATGGGCGCAAATAATATTAAGGATTACCATGTTCTGCGCCCCATACCACTGGACCAGATAGACCGTACGATTAACGAATATCCTCAAAATCCGGGATACCCGAATTAGGCCACGGTTTTTCGACAAAATATATTATTACGTTTGAGGATGCTTCTAAAAGCCATGGAGATTTTCTTTCACTACAATTTCCACCGGAATGTCAATATGCAGTTCGGAAGCATCCTTTTCCGTTAAAAATTTAAATAATCCTTTTACGGCATTATATCCCTGGTATTCCGGTTTTTGATTAATGAGAAAAGATATTTCATCACGGTTCAGACAATCCAGATTCTCTTTATTCAGGTCAAATCCCACAACAGGGACATCAGTTACGCCATACCTGCGGAAAACCGGAGGAAGCATATACGCACGCGAATTCGTTACAAATATCCCTTTATTCCTTTGGTCCTTCAACAATTTCTCCATACCGGAAACCACTTCCAGGGGTTGGTTTAACGGGTAATTTACAGTATATATTTCTATCTTCTCTTTCGTATTCCCGGAATCGAAAAATTCCCGGAACCCGTTCTCCCGTTGCCTGCTGTTTTCGTGAAGCCCTTTGGCATTTACAATATTTAACACGATGTAGATCCCTTCTCCACCTACCAGTCCATGCAACAACCTGCCGGCTACCAGCCCTGCCTGATGTGCATTCTGACAGATAAAATAGCCGGGATGATCGAAGGTTACCCTGGTATCGAGAAACACTACAGGTATCTCCTTCTCCATGGCTTTCCTAAGCAGCCGATCACTTTCGGGTGTGAAAAAGGGGACCGTGACTATGCCATCAAAAGGTGTATTGAGCATTTTCCGGCTCATGGAAATAAAAACAAGAGGATCGGAAAAATAAAAATAGGTAATCTCAATGCCGTGGTCATTCAACTCTTCCGCTGCTTTGTCCATTCCTTTCTTTGGAAGTTCCCAATACACCCAGTTATTAGTAGCTTCGGGAATAAGCACGGCTATTTTTACTTTTTTATGGGTGCCCAACCGAAGACGGCTCGCTACCGTATTTTTTTTATAACCGGTTTTTTTTACAACATCACGTATCCTTTGTTCGGTGATTTTAGATACCCCTCCCCGGTTGTGAAGCACTCTGTCCACAGTACCAATAGATACTTCAGCCAGTTTTGCTATCTGTTTAATTCCAACAGGTTCTTTCATATCTGATCTGAGACATTTTGCAGCAAACTACTGCCTGCTGTACTGTATTTAATATCGTATAAAGATAATAAAGGGATTTTTAAAAGACGTTTCATTGACCATACCGGATCGAGTGTCGGAGGAAATATTGAGGATCCGGTGTAAAAGTTGCAGCGTGTTACATGGGATATAGCAGATTACTAATTCCGGATTCAAAAAAAGATTATCATCCAAAAAAACAAAACCCTTGTAAACACAGGGGTTACAAGGATTTTCTGTGGAGAAGATGGGATTCGAACCCACGACCTTTTGACTGCCAGTCAAACGCTCTAGCCAACTGAGCTACATCCCCATAGTATCATTATAAGGTAAAAGAACTCCCTTTTCCCTTTTCAGGGGGCAATATTACGCATTTTTTTTATTACACTGCAAAAAAATAATCTCTTTTTCATGCTACAAAAAAGGCCGGCACCCCGGCCAGCCTCTCTATACATACAGATTTTATACCGGTTATTTGTTCATATATTCCTCTATTTCCTCTACTTCCAAAGGAATATCTTTCATCAGGTTTACGGGCTCTCCGTGCTCCTGTATCACCATATCATCCTCCAGGCGTATTCCCATTTTCTCTCCCGGTATGTAAATTCCCGGTTCCACCGTAAATACCATATTCGCGGTCATCGGTGTTTTCAACGCGCCGTAATCGTGCGTGTCGAGCCCCATATGGTGTGATGTTCCATGCATAAAATATTTTTTATACGCAGGCCAGTCCGGGTTTTCGTTTTGTACATCGGCTTTGTCAAGTAATCCCAGGCCCAGTAATTCGGAAGTCATTATCTTACCTACTTCTTTGTGGTATTCGGCCCACATTGTACCGGGAACCAGCATTTTCGTAGCTTCTTTTTTCACCCGCAATACGGCGTTATACACCTCTTTCTGCCTGTCGGTAAAACGTCCGTTTACAGGAATCGTACGGGTCATATCACTGGAATAGTTGGCATATTCCGCCCCAACATCCATGAGTAGCATATCTCCGTCCTTACACTGTTGGTTGTTCTCTATATAATGCAGTACACAGGCGCTGAACCCGGAACCGACTATAGGTGTATACGCAAATCCCCTTGACCGGTTTCGTAAAAACTCGTGCATGTACTCTGCCTCAATCTCATATTCCCACACCCCTGGTTTTACAAACCCCAGTACACGTTTAAAACCCTTTTCGGTAATGGTACAGGCCTGCTGAATCAATTCTATTTCCTGAGGTTCTTTTATCCCCCTTATATTCTGGAGTATCGGGTTGCTCTTCTCCCACTTATGCGCCGGGAATTTTTCTTTGCACCAGCCTATAAACCTGTCTTCCCTGGTTTGTGTCTCCACAGCCTGGCGATAATGTTCATTCGTATTGAAATATACCATTTCGGCTTCGGTCATAATACTAAAAAACACTTTGTTAAAATCCTCAAGCCAATAAACTGTTTTTATTCCGCTCACCTCATAGCCCTTCTCTTTGTCAAGTTTGGCGCCTTCCCATATCGCTATATGCTCATTCGTTTCCCGTACAAAAAGGATTTCCCTGTGCTTTGCATCTGTCGCATCCGGAAATAGTACCAATACACTTTCTTCCTGGTCTACTCCGCTCAGGTAAAAAATATCCCTTGCCTGCTGAAAGGGCATGGTACTGTCCGCCCCGATAGGATATATATCATTACTATTGAAAACCGCTATACTTTTGGGCTTCATTTTTGCGGTAAACTTGGCGCGGTTTTTCACAAACAGATTCCTGTCTATAGGGTTGTATTTCATAATGGAATAACTTTTTTGAAGATTGCATTTTCCGGCATTATCGCCGCGAAACAAAAGTATAAATTTGCCAAATAACTCCACATTTTATTCTCTTAAAGTTTAAAATGTAACACCCCGGATAACAAAACCCGAACACCCTTCTTTATACTCATTCTAAATTCCCGTGAAAACAAGAGTCAAAGTTTTGCCAAAATCTTCTTCCGCAGTATTTTTGTCAGGTTAAAAAACAACTAAACGATGAGTGGAATCATAAAATCTTCCATTGCCAGAAAAGTCTCCATGGCTCTTTCTGCCCTTTTTCTCTTAATTTTTCTTTTACAACATGTTGTCATTAACTTCAGTTCGGTTCTAAGTGCCGATATGTTTAATGAATTTTCCCATTTTATGGGAACCAATCCTTTAGTACAATTTGTTTTGCAGCCCATACTTATTTTTGGTGTTGTATTTCACTTTGTGATGGGGTTCATCCTAGAAATACGGAACAATGGTGCCAGGGACGTGAAATACGTCCACTATAAAGGTAGTGCCAACTCTTCCTGGATGTCCAGGAACATGATATACAGCGGTATTGTGATTCTCGCTTTCCTGGGACTTCACTTTTATGATTTCTGGTTTCCGGAAATAGGCCACAAATACATCCATTTCCTTCCGGAAGACCCTAACAGGTATTACGGGGAGCTCGTGGAAAAATTTCACAACCCGGTAAGGGTAGGATTGTACTGCCTCGCTTTTGTTTTCCTGGCCTTGCACCTTTTACACGGGTTCAGTTCTTCTTTCCAGTCCGTTGGGTTTAACAACAAGTACACCCCCGCCGTAAAAAAAATCGGAAAAGCATACGCGATACTGGTCCCGCTGGGATTCGTTTTCATAGCGCTTTTTCACTATTTCAATTCACTATAATTCGCAATTATGGCTACTTTAGATTCCAAAACACCACAAGGCCCTCTGGCAGATAAGTGGACCAATTATAAGAACAATATCCGGCTGGTCAACCCTGCCAACAAGCGTAAGATAGATGTTATTATCGTAGGTACCGGGCTTGCAGGCGGATCGGCCGCCGCAACCCTGGCCGAATTGGGATATAATGTAAAGGCATTTTGCTACCAGGACTCCCCGCGGCGCGCGCACTCTATTGCCGCACAGGGAGGTATCAATGCCGCCAAGAATTATCAGGGTGACGGGGATTCCGTATACCGGTTGTTTTACGACACCATAAAAGGAGGTGACTATCGTTCGCGCGAAGCCAACGTATATCGCCTTGCGGAAGTTTCCGCAAATATCATAGACCAATGTGTAGCCCAGGGAGTTCCTTTCGCACGGGACTACGGCGGACTCCTGGACAACCGTTCTTTCGGTGGCGTCCTGGTATCCCGTACTTTTTACGCAAAGGGACAAACCGGACAGCAATTGTTACTCGGGGCGTATTCTGCCATGAACCGGCAGATCGCGAAAGGTAAAATAACCATGTACAACCGTCACGAAATGCTCGATGTGGTTGTTGTAGATGGCAAAGCAAGGGGTATCATAGCCCGAAACCTCATCACCGGGGAGATCGAAAGACATTCGGCACACGCGGTTGTCATTGCTTCGGGAGGATACGGAAATGTGTTTTTTCTTTCCACCAACGCCATGGGGTCCAATGCCACTGCAGCCTGGAAAATACACAAACGCGGGGCTCATTTTGCCAATCCCTGCTACACCCAGATTCACCCTACCTGTATACCCGTTCACGGAGACCAGCAGTCCAAGCTGACATTGATGTCCGAATCGCTCCGTAACGACGGGCGCATATGGGTGCCCAAAAAACTGGAGGATGCCAAAGCGGTACGTGAAGGGAAACTAAAACCTACCGACATCGCCGAAGAAGACAGGGACTACTACCTGGAAAGACGTTATCCTTCTTTCGGGAACCTCGTTCCGAGGGACGTTGCCTCCAGGGCAGCCAAAGAACGTTGCGATGCCGGCTTCGGAATAATAAACAACAGTACCAACGAAGGAGTGTTCCTCGATTTCTCTTCAGCTATCCAACGATACGGAAACGAGCAGGCACACATACAGGGCATCCACAACCCTTCCAAAGAAAGGATCATTCAACTCGGTGAGGAAGTCGTAGCTTCCAAATACGGAAACCTGTTTGATATGTACCAGCAGATCACCGACGACAACCCGTACAAAACACCGATGAGAATATACCCGGCGGTACACTATACCATGGGAGGTATATGGGTAGATTATAACCTGATGACTACCGTACCGGGACTTTATGCCATAGGAGAAGCCAATTTCTCCGATCACGGGGCAAACCGCCTCGGAGCCTCTGCGCTTATGCAGGGACTTGCCGACGGATACTTCGTGCTGCCATATACCATAGGAGATTACCTCGCCGATGATATCCGTACCGGTCCGATCCCGACCGACACCCCGGAATTTGACGCAGCAGAAAAGAACGTTACCAACAGTATCGAACAACTTATCAATAACAACGGTAAACACTCCGTAGATTATTTTCATAAAAAACTCGGGCTTATTATGTGGAACAAAGTGGGTATGGCCAGGAATGCCAAAGGACTTTCTGAAGCCATCCACGAAATCGCAGAGCTCCGTGAACAATTCTGGAAAGAAGTAAAAGTGCCGGGAACGGCAAACGAATTCAACCAGGAGCTGGAAAAAGCAGGCCGTGTAGCCGATTTCCTCGAACTCGGTGAACTATTTGCAAGGGATGCCCTGGAAAGAAACGAATCGTGTGGCGGGCACTACAGGGAAGAATATCAAACCGAAGAAGGAGAAGCGAGAAGGGATGATGAGAACTACACATACGTAGCAGCATGGGAATACACAGGAAAACCCTCCGAAGCCATTCTTCATAAAGAAGATCTCAAATTCGAGAATGTGGAATTAAAGACCCGTTCCTATAAGTAAGGGTAAGACGCCATGCATGGCGTCTCCGCAATAAAAAGACACACAACCATGTGCCTCAAACCGGGAACCTTAAGGTTCCGCAATGAGACTCCGGGTCTCAACAACAGTATAACGCATAACGAAATAACAAATGAATCTCACACTAAAAATATGGCGCCAGAAAAACGCAGATGCGAAAGGTGGCATGGACACATACAAAGTAGAGAACATTTCACCGGATAGCTCTTTCCTGGAAATGCTGGATATTCTCAATGACCAGTTGATAAACGAAGGAAAAGAGCCCGTAGCTTTCGACCATGACTGCCGCGAGGGTATTTGCGGTATGTGCTCTCTCCAGATCAACGGACAACCACATGGTCCCGGAAGAGGGATTACCACCTGCCAATTGCACATGCGTAAATTCAAGGACGGAGACACTATTTACATAGAACCTTTCCGTGCGAAAGCTTTCCCTGTGATCAAGGACCTGGTTGTAGACCGCACTTCTTTTGACAGGATACAACATGCCGGAGGGTATATTTCCGTCAACACTTCCGGGAACACCCAGGATGCCAATGCTATTCCGATAGAAAAGCACAACGCCGATAAAGCCTTTGATGCGGCAACCTGTATAGGATGCGGGGCCTGTGTGGCGGCCTGTAAAAATGCCAGCGCCATGCTCTTTACCTCAGCCAAAGTATCACAGTTCGCTTTACTCCCCCAGGGACGTATAGAAGCAACCGAACGTGTGCTGAACATGGTAAAACAAATGGACCTGGAAGGTTTTGGAAACTGCACCAATACCGGAGCATGTGAAATTGAATGCCCAAAAGGTATTTCCCTGGAAAACATTGCCAGAATGAACCGGGAATACCTCAAAGCAAGCGTGAAATAAAAAAGATAAAATTTCTTTATATACTTCGGGACGGGATTTTTACCCGTCCCTTTTTTTATCCCGGTTATTCATTGGTTAGAAGTACACTTACCGCATTACCCCCAAAACCTACGGCATTTACCATCACCTTCCGTATCTGTTCAGGCGCCTTCTGTTCCATACCAAACGGCACGGCGATAAACCCCGATTTCTGCATCATTAACACCCCCAATTCCAGGCTGAGCATACCCGAAGCGCCGAAACTGTGCCCCACCTTCCATTTATTCGTGGTTAATGCCGGCATATTCTTCCCAAATACCTTACAGATGGCGTTGTATTCCGACGAATCTCCTTTTATAGTACCCGGCGCATGCATGACGATAACATCCACTTCTTCCGGGCTTACCCTTCCAAGAGCCATTCGCATGGACTGCTGAAAACAGTCCGCATCTGTAGAAATCGACGTATTATGCCGAAGCACTTCCGTAGCATATCCTACGCCTTCTATCAAGGCCAGGGCATTTTCTTTCCGGCCGTTTTCCAGGCAGGCTACCGCGGCGCCTTCTCCCAGCACCATGGTATTGATATTCTTATCCATATCCAGCGCACGGCACGGATACCCGTCCAGTACTTCCCTGGCATAGACTTTAAGAGCTTTCATCTGGGCTATAGTAAACGGTGTTAACGGCGCTTCACTGCCCCCGGTAAGAAACTTATCCGCCATCCCGCTGCGTATCCAGGCAACACCGTTTAACAGGGCGTGTAAAGCCGTAGAACAGGTAATGGAATGGGATATTTGCGGACCGTTGGTCTGCAGATCGTGCCCCACCCAGGAAGAGATATTCCCCAGGGTAGTTGTAGGCGAAGCAAGCGTACCTGCCCTCCCCCGTTCAAGAAAATCCTTATGATACTCTTCAAACAAGCCAGTAGCCCCCCGGGAAGATCCTATATTGATGCCAAATCCGGAGCCTTTCCCCCAACCTGCCTGCTCTACCGCATTCCTTGATGCATACAGAGCATAGAGCACAGAACTATCCAGGTTTTTATATTTAATATCCGCGTTTTTCACCTTTGCAACTTCTTGTGTTGCCCTTTGCGAAAGCGCGGATATAAATGCTTTATCAAACCCGAAATCCCTTTCCGTGATAAGGTGGTCCGGTTTCAGATAACTCTCCCATACGGAAGCAGAATCCGTACCGAGAGAAGAAACAGAAGATATGGCTGTAATTGATATTGGTGTATACAAAACTTTTTGCCCACAAAGGTAATCAATTATCCTCCTCTTCCTGGAAGTAACAGGACAATATGGATTCCAGTTCTTCCTCCCCTTTACTTATGTCCTTTATCTTTTGCAGCATCCCTTCCGGCAATATTTCGCGCAATGGCTGTTCCACTTCCATAATATGGGTAAAGGCTTCGGCAATAGACCTGTCCCACTTCTTGTGATATTTCAAAAGATCATCCGGATATACTATGCGTCTCCTGGTGCCTTCGTGAACGGCACGGAAGGGACGCGATATGTTCAGGTAACCGTAATCATCTGTCAATTGCTCTCCCGGATAAATATCCCTTATGGCAATTTCAAAATCATAAGGTGTGGTAAGGCAATTACTTCTAAAACTGTGATTAACGTACTTGGCATGGTCCCAGCAAAGTACATAATCTCCCTTATTGTTCCGGAAGGTGTAAACATCGAGAATGTTCTTGTAAAAATCGCTCATCTCATCGATCTGAGCGGAAGAGAGCACAATGTCCAGCTTATCCTGGACCCAGGTAATTGTTCCCTTGGGGATCAATCGTGTAGCCACAACGCCATAACCCATTTCGTCCGAAATGAATTGCAGCTCGGTATGCGGGTGAATCATCTATATTATACATATCATACTACGAATGTATATTATTTTTCGATTCGCTGTATCGGTGTACCTGAAATTTTTATATACTCCCTTTACTCCCGGTTCCTTCCCTCATTATACACTGCTCCGAACTCCACATTACAATACCTCATCCAGGGCACGCTCAATGGTTCCGTATATCTTCTGTAACTGTTCATCCGTAACAATATACGGGGCAAGAATGTAAATAGTGCTGCCCAAGGGACGCAGAAATACGCCGTTATCCATAAAGAAGCGAAATAACCTGTCCCGAAGATCACCGTAACGTTCCATTTGCACCTTGAGGTCCATAGCATAAATGACCCCGAGTTGCCTGGTCGACGCTATTTTGGGATGTTTGCATATTTTCTCGTCAAATTCCCGGTGCGCGCCGATCACTCTTTTTATGTTCTTCTGCATTTCTTCAGAACGAAGGAGCTCCATACCGGCAAGGGCTACGGAACAGGCAACCGGGTTTGCGGAGTAGGTATGGCCATGGAAGAGTCCTTTGGAGATCTCATCACTGTAAAAAGCATCATATACGGCCTGTGTACAACTTGTAATGGCCATCGGCAACATTCCCGCCGTAAGGGCTTTGGACATACTTATAATATCGGGCAGGTTATCCATATATTCCGAAGCAAAATTTCTGCCGGTCTTACCAAAACCTGTCATGACCTCATCGGCTATGGTAATCACTTCGTGTTCCTTACAAATGGCTATCAGGTCGTTCAGTCCATCCGCATCGTGCATTTTCATGGCTGCCGCTCCCTGTACCAACGGTTCGTATATAAACCCTGCCACATTCCCTTTGCTGACAATGCCTTTCAGCCTATCCGCCACTTCCGCATTATTCTTTCCATCCGGCACGGGAATACGCTCCACGGTAAGAAAAAAATCCTCGAACGGGCCATTATAGACGGATAAGCCCGAAACGGACATCGCCCCGAACGTATCGCCGTGAAACCCTTCTTCGAAAGCCACCAGAACATTTTTTCTGTTTCCCCGGTTAAAATGGTATTGTAACGCCATCTTTATAGCTACATCGGATGCGGTGGAACCATTATCGGAAAAAAACAGCTTTTGCTGGTTATCGGGTAATATTTCCATCAGTGCTTCCGACAGTTCTACGGCCGCACCATGTGTAAAACCGCTGAACACCACATGGTCCAGCCGCTGCATCTGCTCATGGGCCTTCAGGACAATATAATCATTACAGTGGCCATACATACAGGTATACCAGGAGGCAATGCCGTCTATATATTCCCGGCCTTCTTCATCGTATAAAACAGCTTCTTTTGCGCGGGTTATCGCTACTGCTTCCGGATGTAATTTATGCTGTGTCAGGGGGTGCCAAAGATGCTTTTTATCGCGTTCTGAAATATTTCTCATGAAGAATCGTTATTTATAGTACCTTGCAAAGATCAGAATTGTAGCTAAACCAGACTAACATTGAACATACTAAAACAGGGGATTAACATAAATTACTCCTCGTTAAAACCATATCAGATCTTCCTGATTTTCCTGGGAGTTGCCTTGTTCATTCGTTTTCCCTTTTTTTTCAGGGATTACATAGACCGGGACGAGAGCACTTTTATTCTCATGGGACAGGCCTGGACGGAAGGGCACCTGCCTTATACCCACCTTTGGGACCTGAAACCCCCGGTTGCATTTCTTTTCTTCGCTATAATTATTAAGATCTTCGGAAAAAGTTTTATTGCCATACGTCTTGCAGGCACAATAGGTATTGCCATTACTTCACTTTACCTTTTTAAGATCGGTGATCGCCTGTCGGGAAAAAAAGTGGGCTTCTGGAGTGGTATGCTCTATATCTTTTTATCGAGCCTGTTCGGAAATCTACAGGGGGTGATGACAGAGCACCTCTCTATGCTCTTTTTGATTCCCGGATTCTGGTTCCTTATCAAGGCCACAAAGAACAGACATATTTTCCTGACCGGTTTCCTGTTCGGTATCGCAGCCATGATAAAACTCAACCTGGCCTACCCCATATTGTTTACGGGGCTTGGGCTTATGTATTTCGAATTCCGGTCCAAAGGCATCTACGCCTCCATAAAAAACGGCTTCATATATGGTACAGGTGTTGTCTTTCCCGTACTTCTCACGATTATCCCTTATTACACCAACGACCTTCTCAACATATGGTGGGAATCCGTTATACTGGCACCGCTGCATTACGACACTCCGGACCCCGCCAATAATATTAAAGCCTTCACCGACCTGTTACCTTTTATCGGTATTGCCGCACTCCTCATTTTTGTCAACAACAGAAAAAAATGTTTCCCGAAATTGTGCAGGAATTACACCTATATTTTGCTTGCGCTTACAGGAACAATGGTTTCTTTTATACAATCGGGCGAAATGAACAGTCATTATCTCATTCAGCTATATCCTTTCCTTATATTGATGCTGGCCGTCATTGTAAGCCATATGAAATGGTCCTGGAAAATAGCCTATACCCCTTTTGTTGCCGTAGCCTTGTTACTCATGCAGTTTGAACCCGTAAGGGAATACTGGTTTCTAGGAGACAGGGCTTTAAAGGGAAAGTCGCTCTATAGCGGCGAGGGTATCGAAGTGCCGGAATACATCAGAGCACACTTTGGCGATGTCCGGTCGGTCTTTTTCCTGGAAAACCATATAGGCTACTGGCTTATCGACGAGCAACCCCCTACCAAATCCGTTACCCATCCGTCTAATCTGGACCGCGAACAGCTATATCAGTTCTACGACAATCCGAGAAAAAACAGTGTGGAAGAATTACAATACATATGTTCCGTCATCAACCCGCAGATCATTGTAACGGAAAGAGGAAAAATACCTTTTATGAAAGATAATACCCCGGACAATATCTACTTTAAAAATATCCTGGCCAAAAATTACCGGTTTTTAAAGCGGATAGGTGAAGCCGAAATATACCAGCGGGTATACTAAAGTGCACGCAGTACGGGAGCAAACATTTGCGCATATTTCTTTATCACGTCCTTATCAAAGAATTTCTCTTCGGCCACCCTTCCAAGAATTGGGACATTTCCCATTTCTTCTATGATACTTTCGGTAGACCGGTTTTCGTCTCCACTGATGATAATCCCCCCTATCTGTGCTCCCCGTTGTTTTAATGCTTCTATAGTAAGCAATGTATGATTTATACTCCCCAGGTAATTGCGCGACACGATCAGCACCTTATAATCCGGCTTTATCAGGTCCGCAATAGTTTCCGTATTGTTCAGCGGCACCAGTAAACCTCCGGCTCCTTCTATAACAAGGTTTCTTTCCGTTTGCGGCTCCGTGATCTTACCGGCTTCTATACGGACGCCGTCAATCGCCGCCGCCGCATGAGGGCTCATAGGTGTTTTTAAAGCGTAACCATTAGGATGTATTTTGGTTTTCGGATTGGAAATAAGTCGTTCTATCTTATGAGAATCCGAATTATCGAGGTCCCCGGATTGTATGGGTTTCCAGTAATCGGCTTCGAGAGCTTCCGTAACTATGGCAGAAACGATGGTTTTCCCGACTTCCGTGGAAATGCCGGTGATAAAGAATTTCGAATACGTCATACATTAAATTTTTTCTTGCACACCTCACAGCGGTATTCATATTTTACATAAAAGGGTAAAGTCCCGAACAAAAAGCCAAGCAGGAAAGATACTAAGGATTTAAAATCGGTTACATTGGTAAAATACTCTACTTTATCACTGTTGCAATTAGGGCATAGAATAGTTTTACCTTCATCATCCAGGGAATATTTACTCACCATTTTTAATATTCTCAGCGCCCTGTCCTTATCTTCCCCGCGTACCTTCAATTTCACCCCTCCAATGGCATTACTAATGAGCGGATCGACATCAACAGTATGATGGTCTGCCATAATAACCTCAATACCTTCAGCTTCCAGTCTGCCCTTAATAACCTGTGCCTCTGACGAATATTGAAATGTTGCTATGGTTACAAAAGTTTCTTTCATACTACAAATGTAGCCAACAACTTCAAAACCCCGGATATCTCCTCGTGTGAATTGTAACTGTGCAGACAAAAACGCAGTCGTTCCTGCCCGGCGGGAACCGTAGGAGAAAGAATGGGTTTTACGTCAAAACCCTTTTTATAAAGACAGGAGGCTATATTTTTTACCTTTTCATTTCCGGGAATAACACAGCAATGTATTGCAGAATCACTGGGAACAAAAAAAGTGTCCATCCCCACGTTACGTAATTCGGATTTGAAAAAAGAAATATTCTCATGAAGGGTTTTTCCGGGATATGCTCCGGATAACGCACCGTAAGCAGCCTGAATCGTCGCCAGGGAATGCATGGGCAATGCTGTAGTATATACCAGGCTCCTGGCAAAATTCACCAGGTAATTCTTCAGCTTTTCAGATCCAAGGACAGCTGCTCCGTGACATCCCATTGCCTTACCGAAAGTAGCTATCCTTGCAAAAACACGATCTTCCAGGCCGAGTTCCTGTACCAGTCCCCCGCCACTGCTTCCAAAAACACCTACGGCATGCGCCTCGTCCACGACAAGATATGCAGAATATCTCACAGCCAGTTCTGCCATTGCATTAAGGTCCGGAGAATCTCCGTCCATCGAAAAAACCGATTCGGTCACTATATAGACATGACCTTCCTTTCTATTGTTATTCCCCCGGACTCTTAACAACTTTTTCTCCAGGTCTTCCACATCGTTATGCCGGAACTTATAAGCATCGGCCGTCCCCATTTGTATGCCGTCCCGGATACTGGCATGTATCCATTCGTCATAAAACACCACATCTCCTCTTTGCGGGACACTGGAAAAAAAGCCGGTGTTGGCATCATAGCCCGAATTAAAGACCAGGGCCGCTTCCGCTTGGTGAAAGTATGCCAGCATTTCTTCGGTTTCCTGATAGAGAACATGATTCCCGGTCAGTAACCGCGATCCTGTGGCGCCGTTCCGTATACCTCCGCTCTCATCAAGGATACTCCCGGCTTCCCGGAAAACCATCCCGGACGCCGACAACCCCAGGTAATCATTGGAAGAGAAATCCACACCCCCAACCGGCCCGGGAAGCTTCCGCAAAGCATTCTTTTCTTCCCTGCTCTGCAATTTTACCGCTAATTTCTTCGGAAATTCCATAGGGCTCAAAGGTAAAAAAAACCGGCAAGCGCCGGACGGTTAATAAAAATGTACAATACCGGGATCAAAAACATGTTGATTCATAGTGCTTTTTATATGGTTTATGCTACTTTTGTAAAGTAACATTTCCTCCGCAAATGAGGAACGAGCACAAAACGGAATGTGTCCGGAAACCACTACAACGTTTTCGTAACTTAAAAGCACATAACCCCAGCGTTTATAAGGTATAGCAACCCATCAACAGGGAGCGGTTTTCTTTGCAAACTAGCTAAAGTTCCTTAACAAAAAATATTGTTTTCCCCCGCTTTGCGTTAAAGTTTCTTAAAAGCATTTCCAAATGCAGATTTCTGCCATATCTTTGTATCATCAAAAGGGGTGGTGCCCTTTTGTAACTTTAAGTAAAGTTTTCATAATTTAAAGTTTTGGTTGGTTAATTAAGAGGCTCGGAATTTCCGGGCCTCTTGTTTTTTATGTATGGATGGAAGTTTGTTAGTTGGTTAACGGGTTTATGAAACATGTAACTTCTACTCCAGAAAACATCCGGCAAACACAATCCCTTTCCCATTCCAACTAAACAGCGCCAAACCCCAAACGCCACAACTTAAAAACAGGACTTCAATCCACCTCTAACATATTCCACAAAAACATCCGTGAATCTGTGGCTAAAAAAACTACCTGGCCCCGGGACTCCGGAAGTTTTAATCACTATCCACAATTTTTTTGGTTTCATCCGGTTTAATAACTGGCTCTCTTCCGGGCTGAGTAACTACAATTTATTATTTTTACGGTATATTTTTAGCAGTGATGAAAAAAATTGTCTTAACCACTATACTTTTTGGCTTTTTTGCAAACCTACACGCTCAAAACGGAAACGCTTTTACTTCCGGCGAATGGCTTGAGTTTCGCGTGCACTACGGCATCTTCAATGCCAGTTATGCCACTATGGAACTCAAAGAAGCCAATCTCAACGGAAAATCCGTCTTTCACGTTGTCGGAAAAGGCCGGACCACGGGACTCGCCAGGCTATTCTTCAAAGTCGATGACAACTACGAAAGCTATTTTGATAAAAAAGACAGCAGACCATACAAGTTTATCCGGCAAATAGACGAAGGCGGCTACACCAAAGACATGGAGATCAACTTCGACTATACCAGTAACGAGGCCATAGTAAACAACAAAAAGCACAACAAGACCACCACAATAGCCATACATAAGGATATTCAGGACCTTCTCTCTTCCATATACTATCTTCGGAACCATTACAAAACCGAAAACCTCACCGAGGGGGACGAAACGGAGCTGGATTTGTTATTCGATGATGATAAGTCCTTTAAATTTAAGCTTAAGTTCTTGGGAAAAGAGGTATTAAAGACTAAATTTGGCAAAATTTCCTGTATAAAGTTTCGACCATATGTACAGGCAGGAAGGGTCTTTAAAGAAAAGGGTAGTTTAACCTTATGGGTTTCGGACGACGAAAACAAACTCCCCATGCGGATAAAGGCAGATTTGCGGGTAGGCTCTATAAAAGCAGATCTCGAAGCCTTCCGGGGGCTAAAACACCAGTTCAAAGTTGTAGTAGATTAATAAAATGGACATAAAACCGGAAATTGCCGAAAGGATCCACCAGTTAGAAGACAAGTACCGAAATTCCGGCCAGGACCTCGGGGCCTACCTCGACGGCCTCTTACATCAACGCTTTCTTACCTATTGGGATTATATCCACCTGGACACCCTGCTCAGCCTTCAAATACCTCGGACCCATTTCCCTGATGAAGAGATCTTTATCCTGTACCACCAGATCACTGAACTGTATTTTAAACTCATTATCCACGAACAGAAACAGATCATAGACGATAAGCTACAGACCGCGGCTTTCTTTACACAAAAAATAGAACGGATTAATCGTTACTTCAAGGCACTTATCACGTCCTTCGAAGTCATGATTAACGGAATGGAACGCGAACAGTTCCTGCAATACCGCATGTCCCTTTTACCCGCCAGCGGATTCCAGTCCGCACAGTACCGGATGATCGAAATTTATGCCACACCGCTGGAAAACCTGGTACATCATTCCGTAAGGAGCAAATTTTCCTCCGGAACATCCCTTGATACGCTCTATGAAAATATCTACTGGAAAAAAGGCGCTACGGATAATACCACAGGGGAAAAAACACTTACGTTGAAACAATTCGAATATCGCTACACCCCGAGGTTCATGCGAATTGCCAATGAAGTAAAAAACGCCTCCATATACCACAAATACCTGCAACTCCCCGAAAAAGAGCGGAAAAACCCGGCGCTCACAGAAGCTATGAAAGCCCTGGACACCAATGCCAATGTAAACTGGCCGCTTATGCACCTGGGGTCCGCTTACAGGTATCTGAAAAAGGATAATAACACCATAGAAGCCTCCGGAGGAACCAATTGGAGAGATTATTTACCCCCAAGTTTTCAAAAAGTCATCTTTTTTCCTGAAATTTGGAACGAAGAGGAAAAAAAAGAATGGGGAAAAGAATGGGTAGCACACATGTTTAATCCGGAAAACACGAAAAATTAATGCTCAAAAAGGTACTTTTAGTTGCACTGGCCATTACCGTCGTGGCATGCAAAAAAGAAAAAGAAGAGGAACAAGCCGGGGAAACGGCAAAAAGAGAGATGCTAAAACCCATTGAAGTCAAGGAGTTTGGTTTCAATCTCCACAATTATGTGGTCCGCAGAGATACGGTTAAGTCAGGTGACAGCTTCGGAGAAATACTCGCCAAAAACAATATAGACTACGCCAAAGTCTACCAAATAGCAGAAATAGCCAAAGATACTTTCGATGTTGTCCGGGGTCTGCGCGTAGGGAAACCCTATACCCTGCTCTGCAGCAAAGATTCCCTTCAGACACCGGAATGTTTTATCTACCAGCCCAACAGCGTAGATTATGTAGTGATCCAATTTGCAGATTCCATTCAGGCCTATAAAGAGAAAAAACCCGTAACCACCGTAGAACGGGAAGCTTCCGGGATTATAACCAGCTCTCTTTCCGAGGCCATTATGGAAAAAAATATGGATTACCAGGTGGTTTACGACCTCTCCAACATCTATGCCTGGACGGTAGACTTCTTTCGCCTGCAACGGGGAGACCGCTTCAAGGTTATTTACGAAGAAAAATATATCGACGACACCATATATGCGGGAATAGGAAATATCAAAGCAGCATATTTCGAACATAACGACAAACCTTTTTATTCCTTTAAATTCCAGACGGACTCCGTAAACGGCATAAGTGATTTTTACGACGAAGAAGCGAACACCCTTCGCCGGGCTTTCCTGAAAGCGCCGCTGGAATACAGCAGGATATCTTCCCGCTATACCGCCAGACGCTTCCACCCTGTTCAGAAACGATGGAAAGCGCACCTGGGCACCGATTACGCTGCGCCGCATGGCACTCCTATCAAAGCAACGGCAAATGGTACCGTAACCAAATCCGGGTATACTTCCGGGAACGGAAATTACGTTAAAATACGCCACAACAGCACCTACGAAACCCAGTACCTCCATATGTCCAAACGCGCCGCCAGGGTAGGACAGCATGTAATGCAAGGACAGGTTATCGGCTATGTAGGAAGCACTGGACTGGCCACCGGCCCGCATGTTTGCTACCGCTTCTGGAAAAACGGACAGCAGGTAGATCCGTACAAACAGGATCTCCCGTCTGCCGAACCCATTGCAAAAGAGCTGAAAGAAGGCTATTTAGCCTATATAAAACCCTTACAATTGCAACTGGATAACATACTGTTCGACGACGAACAGGAAGAATTCATTACTTCTGCGGAGGAGTGATGGCAATAAAGATCCGGGAGAGTAAAGGACTTTTCTTCTATTCAGGAGATTCCTCCTACCGTCGGAATGACACTATTGTTTTGATCCAATAAAACAAAATTGATCGTTGGTGAGACCTATACGAAGTCATAATTATTATGTATACATTCTGACAAACAGAAAAAGAACGGTCCTTTACATCGGAGTCACCAATAATTTAAAAAAACGGCTTTATTACCACATAAATGCAGATACCAATAGTAAAGCCTTTACAGCAAGATACAGATGTTTTTATTTGATCTATTGGGAACATTTCGAATCTATCATCAAAGCTATAAAAAGAGAAAAGGAGTTGAAAGGATGGCGGAGGGAGAAAAAAGAGAACCTAATTAATACATTCAATCCTGAATGGAAGTTCTTAAACGACAAAATTGATTAAAATATCACCGCAAAAATACTACTCTCCGTCATTCTGAGCGAAGCGAAGAACCTCCACTCTAGCCGAAAAAATATTTTTCGGCAATATAGTTTTAATGAAAATAAAATAACTAATAACAATACATATAATAATGCCACTACAAAAAACAAACCCCACACAAACCGGAGCATGGAAAAAGCTTGCAGATCATTTCCGGAAGGTCGGCAATACGGAAATGAAAGGTTATTTTAACGAAGCCCCGGAAAGAGCCTCCGGATTTACCGTGCAATGGAATGATTTTTATGTGGATTACTCCAAAAACCGGATCACGGAAGAAACCATGGACCTGCTTTTATCCCTCGCGGAAGAAGTACAACTAAAGGATGCCATCCAAAAATATTTTTCCGGCGATCTTATCAACGAAACCGAGCAAAGAGCAGTGCTTCACACCGCCCTTCGTGCCGGGAAAGACACGGAGATCACCGTAGATGGCGTGAATGTGGTCCCCGAAGTCTTTGCGGTCAAAGAGAAGATCAAAACCTTTTCGGAAAGTATTATTTCCGGGGAGAAAAAAGGATATACCGGCAAAGCGTTTACCGATGTGGTAAATATAGGCATCGGGGGTTCTGATCTCGGTCCGGCTATGGTTACCGAGGCATTAAAATTCTATAAAAATCCCCTCAACGTACATTTTGTAAGTAACGTAGACGGGGATCACGTATATGAAACCCTCAAAAACCTGGACCCGGAAACCACGCTCTTTGTCATTGTTTCCAAAACGTTCACTACCCAGGAAACACTGAGTAACGCCACTACGATTAAAAACTGGTTCCTAAAATATGCCGGGCAGGAAGACGTAGCCAAACATTTTGTCGCGGTTTCCACCAACCTGCCCAAAATTGCCGAATTCGGCATAGCCGGTGAGAATGTTTTCCCGATGTGGGATTGGGTAGGCGGACGTTTTTCCCTTTGGAGCGCCGTAGGTCTATCCATTGCCCTGGCCGTAGGTTATGACAATTTCGATAAGTTACTGAAGGGGGCACGGGCTATGGACGACCACTTTAAAACTACAGATTTTAAAGATAATATTCCCGTCATCTTGGCCCTTATAGCCACATGGTATAACAATTTCTTCGATGCGGAAAGTGAAGCTATCATACCTTACACCCAATACCTGAGCCGTTTTTCTGCTTACCTCCAGCAAGGTATTATGGAAAGTAACGGTAAAAGTGTAGACCGTGCGGGTAACCGGACGGATTACCAGACGGGTACCATTATCTGGGGAGAACCGGGCACCAACTCACAACACGCGTTCTTCCAGCTTATCCACCAGGGCACCAAACTTATTCCCGCGGACTTTATCGGTTTTGTACATTCCCTGCACGGCGATAAAGATCATCACGATAAGCTTATGGCCAATTTCTTTGCACAAACCGAGGCCCTGCTCCAGGGTAAAACGGAAGAAGAGGTTATTACTGAGCTCAAGGCTAAAAATACGGGAGAAGAAGAAGTAAGCAAATTACTTCCGTTCAAAGTATTCGAAGGGAATAAACCTACCAATACCATCCTGGTTGACAAACTAACCCCGGAAAGTCTCGGGGCGCTTATCGCCATGTACGAGCACAAAATATTCGTACAAGGTGTGATCTGGAATATTTTCAGCTACGACCAGTGGGGCGTGGAATTGGGCAAGCAGCTTGCAAACAATATATTAAAGGACATCCAAAGTCCGGAAATCGCCAGTCACGACAGCTCCACTACAAATTTACTGGAGTATTTCAAGAAAAAGGCCTGAATAGCATAGCCTTTCCTGTCCGATAACACGACAAAACCCCGGCCACACCTTAAAAGCCGGGGTTTCGTACTTTATGCGAAATCCCATTTCCTAAATTACTGTTAATAAATACGTGTAAAAATTAAACAGCTGAAAACCAAGAGGACAGGTTTTATGGCTATTTTTGTTTTAAAAAGTTAAAGGATCGCACTGTTAAAACATTTAACATTTACTTAATGTTCGGTAATTTTATAAATGTCAATTTTGCACAGCTAAATCAAATTTAATTAACACAGATGAAGACAATTTACAATGGGTTTTTCACAGTGGTTTTTGCCCTTATCGCAACGACCGCTTTTGCACAGGGTATTATTACAGGTACTGTAATTGATGCCGAACTGAACGAACCACTACCCGGGGCCAACGTTGTCGTAAAAGGCACGACCACCGGAGTATCCACAGATTTTGACGGAAAATTCCAGATCGAAGTACCGCAGAGCAGCGGTACCCTGGTTGTTTCTTACATTGGTTTTGTGAAGAAAGAGATTAAATTTACTTCTACAGGTGATATCGGGAACATTTCCCTGCAGGCAAATGCTGATGAACTGGAAGGGGTTGTTGTAGTTGGTACCGGAGTAATTGACCTGGTAAAAGACCGTCAGACACCTATTGCAGTTTCCACTATCAAAGCATCAGACATACAAAAAGCAAGTGGAAATGCCGAATTCCCTACACTACTTCGTTCCATGCCATCTGTATATGCAAATACATCCGGAGGAGGTTATGGAGATGCCGAAATACGTGTTCGGGGTTTTGACCAGAGTAACACTGCCTACCTTCTTAACGGGCAGCCAATAAACGGCATGGAAGATGGAAATATGTACTGGAGCAACTGGCAAGGTGTAAGAGATGTAGCTACAGCTATTCAGTTGCAGAGAGGTCTTGGTTCTTCTAAACTTGCGATTTCCTCCGTTGGTGGAACCATGAACATTGTAACACAATCTTACAATGAAGAGGAGAATGGATTTGTAGAAGGTGCTATTGCCAATAGTAATTATATAAAAAGTACCGCATATTATTCTACCGGAAAGAATGAAAACGGTTGGTCCTCCACATACATGCTTTCCTATTGGGAAGGAGATGGTAACTACTTTGAAGGTACAGAAGGTAAAGGTTTGACTTATTTCCTCTCTTTTGGCTACAAACCTTCAGATAAACACGCATTCAATCTTTTGATAACTGGTGCTCCACAAACACACGACCAGGCTTATCAAGGTAGTATCGAAGACGCTCTTACTTATGGCAAAGACTATAATGAAAACTGGGGCTATAAAAATGGAAAATATTACAATGAGCGCACTAATTACTACCACAAACCGGTTATAAATTTCAACTGGGATTGGAACATAAACGATAGATCCAGCCTTTCTACGGTTTCATACGCATCAATTGGTCGCGGTGGAGGGACAGGACCTTTCGGTTATCACAGCAATAAATTCGACGACAACGGACAAATAGACTTCGACAGGGTTATTGCAACCAACAGAGGACTTACACCGACCGAAATCAATGGTAATAATTACCAAATAGGTAGAGCGATAAGAGATGTAGAAGCGGGTTATATTACCAGAGCATCTGTTAATAATCACTTATGGCTAGGAACTGTATCTAACTTCAATCACAAAATCAACGATAACCTGGAGTTCAATGTTGGTTTTGACTACAGGTTCTATAAAGGAAAACACTACCGGATGGTTACCGATTTCTTAGGCCTTGACGGATGGGAAGTTACGGATAACAATTCTGTTCCCGGAGGTTATAATGTATTCAAAACTTACGACATTAATCTGTTTGACCCAACCTTTAAAAATGCCAGAGATACTGAAAAAATTGATTATGATTATTCTGAACAAATCAGCTATTTAGGTGGTTTTGGTCAAATAGAATATAAAGAGGATGCTTTCTCCGCTTATATACAAGGAGCAATCTCCAGCCAATGGCATCAAAGATGGGACTACTTTAACTACATGCTGCCTAATGAGCAGAAATCTCAAAAAGTTAATAATGGAGGATTTAACGTTAAGGGGGGCTTAAGCTATAATATAGATGAACATCACAACGTTTTTGCCAATGCCGGTTATTATTCAAGACAGCCATTCCACGACAATATTTATCTGAATTTCACAAACGATCTGAACCCTTTAGCTGAGAATGAAAAAATCACTGGTTATGAGTTAGGATACAAATTTAACAGCAGTATATTCAGCG
Source organism: Sinomicrobium halophytocola (assembly GCF_052983395.1). Classification (NCBI taxonomy): domain Bacteria; kingdom Pseudomonadati; phylum Bacteroidota; class Flavobacteriia; order Flavobacteriales; family Flavobacteriaceae; genus Sinomicrobium; species Sinomicrobium halophytocola. Next base: position 2,163 of record NZ_JBRKIT010000037.1, on the reverse strand, counting down.
CTAATTTAAATGGATATTATACAGTTTGGGATGATAGAGTTGATGTTAGTTCCGTGAGGTTAGACTTAAACAACGATGGTGTTGATGAAGATTATTTTTCTCGTTTTGCAGGATTAAAACAAGTTCATTATGGAGTAGAATTTGATTTCATGTTAAGACCACTTATGACGGATCAACTCGGAATCTATGGATTTGCTTCCTTAGGAAACTGGAAGTACGGGGACAACAGTATCCAAACCCTGGTTAGACAAGATAATCTTGAAGTAGTACCAGGATATGACGGAGAAACCGCTTACATAGACGATGTAAAAGTGGGAAATGCTGCTCAAACTTCATTTAATCTCGGAGCCAACTACAAAATTATTGATGAGTTCTCTGTGGATGCAGATTGGTATCACTATGCGAATGTCTATGCCAACATAGATCCTGTAAGATTCACATCTCCAGGTCAAGAAATAATTAAATTACCTTCTTATAATTTGTTTAGAGCTGGTTTGTCTTACAGGCTACCACTTAAAAACACTGAAAAACAATCGTTCTTCTTCAGATTCAATGTAGACAACCTGTTTAATACCATGTATCTGCAAAGCCTGGCAACAAATATTGCTCCTGAAGATGGAGTAGATAACTATAAAGGTATCAACGTAAATAACCGAGGTACTTTTGGCTTCGGAAGACAATGGAGTTTTAGCGTTAGGTATAACTTCTAAAAAAACTTATAATAAAATAATTAAAACCTCACCCTCCCGGTGGGGTTTTGTTTTTTATATCATGTCTCGTCCTGAAATAGCGTTACACTAAAATGAAAGTGTAATGAAAAAAGAACCACAGACGACTTATGTAAAGCGCACACAGAAAGACTATACGATGTCTTTTAAACTTCGAGTAGTGGGCGAAATAGAGCGCGGAGAGCTTACCCGATCACAAGCGTTAAGCAAATATGGGATTCAGGCTAAATCGACTATAGTGGATTGGTTGAAAAAATATGGTAATTTTGATTGGGATAATCAAAGTTATAACCCCATGCCCAAGAGTCCAGAACAACGAATCATCGAGTTAGAGCAAAAAATAAAGCTCTTAGAAAAACAGAAAGCCCGTGCAGAGCATATCGCCGAACGAGCAGACAAAAAGGCTATTTTGTTCGATATGATGATAGAGCTTGCTGAAAAAGAATATAACATTCCTATCAGAAAAAACTCCAAACCCAAGTAATCGATATGTTTAGGGCATATTATGATGAAAGTATCTCATCGACCTGTGAGTTACTTGGGGTCAGCAGGCAGGTGTATTACAGAGCAATTACATCCAGAAAAAAACGGCAAGCCACGGCCGAAAAAGTCCTCGAACTGGTCAAAGAGGTCCGTATGGAACTTCCTAAGGTTGGAACAAGGAAGCTGTACCATATCTTACAAGACCCCTTACAAGATCTGTCCGTAGGGAGGGATCGTTTATTTGCTATACTTAAGGCTAATCATTTGTTGATAAAGCACAAGCGAAGTTACCATATAACCACCAACTCGCACCATCGCTTCAAAAAGCATAAAAACCTGATCGAAGATAAGGTTATTGATAGACCAGAACAACTATGGGTAGCGGATATTACCTATATAGGAACCAGGCAAAACCCCATGTATTTATCGCTTATCACAGATGCATATTCCAAAAAGATTGTTGGATACTCCCTATCCAATACCTTGGAAACAGATAGCTCTGTTAAAGCATTAAAATTTGCTATTAAAAACAGAAGTTACCCTAAAAAGCGATTAATACATCATTCCGACAGAGGTTTTCAATATTGCAGTAAAGAGTACCAGAAAATATTGGCGAAAAACCACATAAAATGCAGTATGACTGAATCCTATGACCCTTATCAAAATGCTGTTGCCGAACGTATCAATGGTATTTTAAAGCAGGAGTTCTTGATCGATATCCAAAAGTTAGATATCAATACCGTGAAACAAATCGTGAAACAAAGTATCGCTATTTACAACGCAAAAAGACCACATCTGTCATGTGCTATGAACACGCCAGAAGACATGCACAAACAAAATGAAGTAAAAATAAAATCGTACAAAAAGAAAATATCCCATCAAACGATCGTTTGATGGGATATTTAGTATTTTTAATCCTGTTAATCCTGTAACGCTTTTTTAGGACGCTACA
>NZ_JBRKIT010000036.1:0-98824 GCF_052983395.1 Sinomicrobium halophytocola | reverse complement strand
TGTCTCGTCCTGAAATAGCGTTACACTAAAATGAAAGTGTAATGAAAAAAGAACCACAGACGACTTATGTAAAGCGCACACAGAAAGACTATACGATGTCTTTTAAACTTCGAGTAGTGGGCGAAATAGAGCGCGGAGAGCTTACCCGATCACAAGCGTTAAGCAAATATGGGATTCAGGCTAAATCGACTATAGTGGATTGGTTGAAAAAATATGGTAATTTTGATTGGGATAATCAAAGTTATAACCCCATGCCCAAGAGTCCAGAACAACGAATCATCGAGTTAGAGCAAAAAATAAAGCTCTTAGAAAAACAGAAAGCCCGTGCAGAGCATATCGCCGAACGAGCAGACAAAAAGGCTATTTTGTTCGATATGATGATAGAGCTTGCTGAAAAAGAATATAACATTCCTATCAGAAAAAACTCCAAACCCAAGTAATCGATATGTTTAGGGCATATTATGATGAAAGTATCTCATCGACCTGTGAGTTACTTGGGGTCAGCAGGCAGGTGTATTACAGAGCAATTACATCCAGAAAAAAACGGCAAGCCACGGCCGAAAAAGTCCTCGAACTGGTCAAAGAGGTCCGTATGGAACTTCCTAAGGTTGGAACAAGGAAGCTGTACCATATCTTACAAGACCCCTTACAAGATCTGTCCGTAGGGAGGGATCGTTTATTTGCTATACTTAAGGCTAATCATTTGTTGATAAAGCACAAGCGAAGTTACCATATAACCACCAACTCGCACCATCGCTTCAAAAAGCATAAAAACCTGATCGAAGATAAGGTTATTGATAGACCAGAACAACTATGGGTAGCGGATATTACCTATATAGGAACCAGGCAAAACCCCATGTATTTATCGCTTATCACAGATGCATATTCCAAAAAGATTGTTGGATACTCCCTATCCAATACCTTGGAAACAGATAGCTCTGTTAAAGCATTAAAATTTGCTATTAAAAACAGAAGTTACCCTAAAAAGCGATTAATACATCATTCCGACAGAGGTTTTCAATATTGCAGTAAAGAGTACCAGAAAATATTGGCGAAAAACCACATAAAATGCAGTATGACTGAATCCTATGACCCTTATCAAAATGCTGTTGCCGAACGTATCAATGGTATTTTAAAGCAGGAGTTCTTGATCGATATCCAAAAGTTAGATATCAATACCGTGAAACAAATCGTGAAACAAAGTATCGCTATTTACAACGCAAAAAGACCACATCTGTCATGTGCTATGAACACGCCAGAAGACATGCACAAACAAAATGAAGTAAAAATAAAATCGTACAAAAAGAAAATATCCCATCAAACGATCGTTTGATGGGATATTTAGTATTTTTAATCCTGTTAATCCTGTAACGCTTTTTTAGGACGCTACAATAAGTTTTAACGCTTATATGTCGTCAAAACTCAAATCTGTAAAACTTTCGTTGGCTGAAGCTTCTCCGTTAGACCCGACTTCTTCTTCTTCTTTTTTGAAGTCTTTCTGGTGACGCTCGGAAATTACTTCTTCTCCTTTTTCGTCTATAACGTAATCGGTCATTTCCCCAAGGATATCTCTAAAGGCATCGAAATCTTCCTTGTACAGATAAATTTTGTGCTTTTTGTAGTGGAAAGAACCATCGTCATGTGTGAATTTTTTACTCTCCGTAATGGTTAGGTAGTAATCTCCTGCTTTGGTCTCCCTTACATCAAAGAAATAAGTTCTCCTTCCGGCTCGTAATACTTTTGAGAATATTTCATCTTTCTCTAGTAAATCTTTTTCACTCATAATCCCTCTAATCTTAAAAATTAGTTGTATAGTTAAACAGAACCAAAAATGTGAAAAAAAATGAAATGAAGCAACAAAAAACTCACATTTCTTTTTCCGAAAGCTGGCTCAGATACAGGTCTTTGTAATATCCTTCCGCATTTATAAGTTGATTATGAGTGCCTTGCTGAACAACCGAACCGTTTTCCAGAATAATGATTTTATCGGCATTCCTGGCTGAGGAGATTCTATGGCTTACAATAATGGTTGTTTTTTCTCTTGAAACCTTATGCAGGTGTTTCAAAATCTTTTCTTCGGTTTCGGTATCTACCGCCGAAAGGCAATCGTCAAACAAAAATATTTCCGGGTCTTTAATAAGTGCCCTGGCTATGGATACCCGCTGTTTTTGTCCTCCACTGAGCGTAATACCCCTTTCGCCCAGTACCGTATCGTATTTTTTGGTAAACTTTACAATGTTTTTGTGTACCTCCGCCCGTTTGGCGGCATCGATAATCTGCTCGTCGGTAGCATTTGCCTTACCGAACCTGATATTGTTTTTTATACTGTCCGAAAAGAGGAAAGCTTCCTGGGGTACGGCACCGATGGCTTTTCGCAGGTCGTACAGGTTGAGTGCTCCTATCGGGGTGTCATCAATACGTATTTCTCCTTCGCCCACATCATATAACCTGCCTATAAGGTCCAGTATGGTCGATTTCCCGGACCCCGTTTTGCCGATAATGGCCAGGGTTTCTCCCCTGTCCAGCGTAAAGGACAGGTTGTTCAATGCGGTTATATTGGTATCTTCATAAGTAAAGGATACATTCCGGAATTCGATCCTTCCCCGGATAGGAGTAGGGTCAGGGTTGCTGTTTTGTATTTGAGGTTCCGTGTTCAAAAACTCGTTGATCCGTTTTTGGGATGCTTCCGCCCGCTGTACCGTTGAGGTTACCCAGCCTACAATGGCCACAGGCCAGGTAAGCATAGCAATGTAAATGATGAATTCTGCGATAATCCCTACGGTTTCAATCTCCCCGTTTATGTACTGGTTACCACCCACGTATATGGCAATGGTGCTGCTTATACCGATAAGCAGGGTCATCAACGGCATAAACCATGCCTCTACTCCGGCCAGGTCCATACTTTTTTTCCTTCCGTCTTCTGCCAGGGATTCGGATTCCCGGTTGATCCGGGGTTCTATGTTATAGGCCTTTATTACAAAGATCCCCGAGAAAGTTTCCTGCGAAAATGTAGACAGCGTAGACAGGTATTGCTGCACTACCGTACTTTTCTTATGGATAACCCTGCTGATCCTGTAAATTAAGAAGGAAAGAAAGGGGAGTGGTATCAGGCAGTAAAAAGCCATGGTAGGCGATTTGTAAAACATAATGGGGATCACGCATACAAAAAGGGTCAGGGTCTGTATGCTGTACATAACCGCAGGCCCTGCATACATACGTACCTGGTTGACATCCTCGCTGATACGGTTCATCAGGTCCCCCGTCCGGTTCTTTTTATAAAAATTGAGCGATAACTTTTCATAATGCCGGAATATCTCGTTTTTCAGATCGTACTCGATATAACGGGATATGTTAATGATGGTCTGCCGCATCAGGAATGTGAAAAAAGCCGATAACAGTGTAGAACCTATGATAATGAGAATATAGGTGAGTAAAGTAGACTGCAAAACAGCCTTATCTGCATTTTCGGCAGATAGAAAATCCTCTACAGCGGCGATGGATTTACTGATATAAGGTGGCATGACCAGTGAAAATATCCTGGCTATGATAGTGATAATGACACCGATAAGGAGTTTTACCTTATATTTTTTAAAGTATTTGTTAATGTATTTTAATTCCTTCATAAAATATCGAAAAGAACAGTTGTTTTATTAAATCGTCATTTTTAGATATTCATTTTTAAGATATTGTCAATTTCTATGTATTTTTGTGTGTTGATTTTATCAAATACTCAAAAAAGAAAAACTCTAATACCAAAGAATAATGACGACAGATCTCTTACATCCCGACGAACTTAAAAAAGTTGACCCTGTTTTTGGCCAACTTTCGTTTGACGATCATGAACAGATCGTATTCTGTAATGACAAAGATACAGGATTAAAAGCAATTATCGGTATCCACAACACGGTATTAGGACCGGCGCTTGGCGGAACGCGGATGTGGAACTATAACACGGAATGGGAAGCATTAAACGATGTACTTCGCCTTTCCCGTGGAATGACGTTTAAATCTGCCATAACCGGACTGAACCTGGGCGGGGGAAAAGCGGTTATCATAGGAGATGCCAAAACACAGAAAACACCGGAACTGATGCAGAGGTTCGGTGAATTTGTGAACTCCCTCGGAGGGAAATACATTACGGCAGAGGATGTAGGTATGGAAACTTCCGATATGGACCTCGTAAGGGATGTAACCCCTTATGTGACCGGTGTATCCGAGTCCAGGGGAGGTGCGGGAAATCCTTCGCCGATCACGGCATTTGGTGTTTATATGGGGATGAAAGCTGCGGCGGCATTCAAATTCGGTTCGGATAACCTGGAGGGCAAGCAGGTCCTTGTACAAGGTATAGGGCATGTGGGAGAGTCTCTCGTAGAGCACCTGACCAAAGAAGGCGCTAAAGTATTTATAAGTGACATCAATGAAGACCGTTTGCAGGAAGTGAGCAAAAAGTACGGGGCCGTAGTGTATGCCGGAGATGACCTGTATACTGCCAATGTGGATATTTATGCCCCGTGTGCCCTCGGAGCAACCATAAATGACGATACGGTATATAAGATAAATGCCAAAGTTATTGCCGGTGCGGCCAACAACCAGCTTGCGGACGAAAACAGGCACGGTGCCATACTGCGGGAGAGAGGTATTGCCTACGCCCCCGATTTTCTTATCAATGCAGGTGGTATCATTAACGTTTATGCCGAACTGGAAGGATACGGAAAAGATGAGATCTGGCGAAAAACCGAGAATATCTATCATACTACCGGTGAAATTTTTGCACATTCCGAGAAAAACGGATGTACAACACACCAGTCTGCATTGCGTATGGCACAGGCCAGAATAGACGCAAGAAAGCAGGAAAAAAACGCATAAATCCGATCACGAAGATCAAAATTCCAATTTGGTAACATAAAAAACTTGGAATTTGCGACCGGAAAACCTTATTTTTGCAGGGCGAAAGAATATTTCTTTCGCCTTAATTTTTTTAAAGGCAATAAGTTCTTTTCATATGTTAACAAGACGACATATTCGGGTTAAGGTAATGCAGTCCATCTACGCGCTGACCCAAGCCGAAAAAACCGACCTGGATAAGGAAGAAAAATTCCTGTCCATGAGCATGGAGAATATGTATAATCTATACCTGGTGCTGCTGGGCCTTTTGGTAGAAATGCAGAAAATGGGTGCTTACAGGTTAACTGCTTCCGGAAAAAAATATCTGGCAACGGAAGAAGAAAAAAATCCTAACCGGAAGTTTGTAGACAACAAGGTGCTGGCACTCCTGGGGAGTAATGTGCTTCTTGCGGACGAGCTGAAAAACCGAAAACTCAATAACTGGTACCTGGACGAAGAATATGTGAAAGTCGTGTTTAGAGAAATGGAAGAGAGCGATTTCTATACGAAATACTTGTCTACCCGTACTTCTTCCTTTAAAGAAGACAAAGAATTTTTGCAGGACCTCTACAAGGAAGTAATAGCTCCCAACGACAAACTCTATGATTATATAGAAGATTTTAATCTTACGTGGGTTGACGATCTCCCCTTGGTGAATACCTTTATCCTGAAGTTGATACGCAAAGTAAAACCCGAAGATAACGAACGCTATTTTCTTCCCCGGCTTTTCAAGGACGAAGAAGACCGCATGTTTTCGAAGGACCTTTTCCGTAAAACCGTACTCAATGAAGAAGTACTTCAGAAAGAAATAGCCGGAAAAACCCCCAACTGGGATACCGACCGGATTGCGGAAGTGGACGAGGTTTTACTGAAAATGGCCATCTGCGAATTCCTGAAATTCCCTTCCATTCCCATTAAAGTGACTATCAATGAATATCTAGAGATTGCTAAAGAATACTCCACGCCTAAAAGTAGTATTTTTATAAACGGAATACTAGATAAAATGGTTAAGGATTTCGAATCCAGGAATAAATTGAACAAAGTGGGGAGGGGATTAATGTAATAATCCTTATTTTTATGCCCGTAAACAAAAAAACAATTAGTTAATCTGAAAAATAACAAAGGGATATGAAAAAAATTTTGTTGATCATAGCACTTGTGGCAGCGGTTTTTACCTCCTGTAAAAAAGATGCCGCCAGTAAAGTAAAAGCAGAAAACGTAGCTCAGGCAGCCGAAAGAGATAAAGCTGCAAGTAAACTCCCTGTTCTGGAATTCGACAAAAAAGAGCACGATTTCGGTACTATTCAGCGGGGAACTGCCGTAGAAACCGTATTTGAAATTACCAATACAGGAGATGCGCCCCTGGTGATAACCAATGCAACAAGCAGTTGTGGCTGCACTATTCCGGAATATCCTAAAGATAAGCCCATAGCTCCGGGAGAAACCGCGGAATTACTCGTAAAGTATAATGGCTCCGGAATCAACCAGGTAACCAAAACAGTTACCGTAACCACCAATACCGAAAAAGGAAGTGAGCAGGTAAGGATCAAGGCTTTTGTAGAAGAGCCGGCGAAATAAGAAAATTTTAAATTTATATATGGAATCAATCAGTAGTCTGGCCCCCTTTTTATTAATGTTTGTGGTGATCTATTTTTTTATGATCCGTCCACAGATGAAACGTCAGAAACAGGAAAAGAAATTTGCTGCAGAGCTTAAGAAGGGAGACAAAGTAGTAACTAAAAGCGGTATGCACGGAAAAGTCGTTGAATTGAATGACAGCGATAATTCCTGTGTTATAGAAACGCTTGCGGGAAAGATAAAGTTTGAAAGATCGGCCATTTCCATGGAAATGAGCTCAAAATTAAACACCCCGGTAGCAGACAAAAATACTGCTAAAGACAATAAGAAGTAAGCTTAAGAGCTTTTATAACGTAAAAAGCCACTTTTTTTCGAAGGTGGCTTTTTTTATTTGGGTAAAGTATCTGTTTTTAGGAGATATGGTTTTGGGATGAGGTTGAAGATTAAGACCCTGTAATCTCCCTGTGGTCATTTTGAATTCTATAAATTTTCGCCACTGATACACGAATAATTTTTAGAAAACTAATCTTGTTATCCGTGTATCAGTGGCTATATCTAGACCTTGTATTTCTTCGATGTCAGTTCGGCAATCTTCACAATAACCTCCACGGCTTTCTGCATACTTTGTACGGGTACGTATTCGTATTTGCCGTGAAAATTATGTCCGCCGGCAAATATGTTGGGGCAGGGTAGTCCCATATACGACAGTTGCGAACCGTCCGTGCCACCCCGTATCGGTTTTATAAACGGCTCTATCCCCACATCTTTCATGGCCTGTTCCGCGATATCAACGATGTGGAAAACAGGTTCTATCTTTTCGCGCATGTTGTAGTACTGATCTTTGATCTCCAGTGTTATGGCGTTACCGTGTTTAAAGTTCAGTTCATTGGCAATTTTTTGGAGAAGGTCCTTCCGGGCTTCGAACTTGTCGAAATCATGGTCCCGTACAATACCTTCCAGCACCGTGTTTTCCACATCGCCCTTTATGCTGTAAAAGTGGAAGAAACCCTCCGTGCCTTCCGTACGTTGTGGCACCTCATTGGGTGGTAGCATATTGGCAAACTTGTTGGCCAGGAGCAGGGAATTCACCATTTTTCCCTTTGCATAACCGGGGTGCACACTTTTCCCTTTTATTTTTATGGTAACTCCGGCAGCGTTAAAGTTTTCGTATTCCAGTTCGCCGATCTGGCTGCCATCCATCGTATACGCCCATTCCGCCCCGAATTTTTCTACATTGAATTTGCTTGCTCCCCGGCCAATCTCCTCGTCGGGCGTAAAAGCTATGCGTATTTTTCCGTGTTTTATTTCCGGGTGATTAATCAGGTATTCCATTGCCGTGACAATCTCCGTAATACCGGCCTTATCATCTGCCCCCAGCAGGGAGGTGCCATCCGTTACAATCAACGTCTGGCCCTTGTATTGCAGCAGGTCCTCAAAATAGCGCGGCGACAGTATAATATTTTCCTTTTCGTTCAGCACAATATCTTTCCCGTTGTATTTCTCTATGATCCGCGGTCTTATATTGGTACCGTTAAAATCGGGGGAAGTATCCATGTGTGAAATAAAACCGATTACAGGTACTTCATGATCTGTGTTGGAAGGGAGCGTAGCCATGACATAGCCGCTCTCGTCTACGGAAACGTCCTGCATGCCGATGTCTTTGAGCTCTTCTACAAGCTTGTTTGCCAGGATCCATTGCTTCGCCGTACTCGGCGTGGTATCCGATTTGGGGTCAGATTGCGTGTCTATAGTAATGTAGCTTATAAAGCGGTCTGTAATGTTTTGCATGCGGAAATTTTTTACGAAAGTACTACGAATAGAGGTAATTTTAAAATTTTGTTTCGCACCTTGTAGCACATTTGTTTAACGACAAATTTCCTTGGATGTTTTGTAGGAAATAGAGTATTTTTAAGAAATTATAAAACCCCTGAAAAAAAATGCATCGCGATATTCTTAGCCTTTTAAAGCGAATACAAGCTATAACAGATACAGGACTTTTATACGCCAAAGATGAGTATGACATCGAACGATATGAAGAACTCCGTGAAATTAATACGGAATTATGGCAGCAATATAGCGGCCATAAAGCCGAAGATATCGGCATCATGTTTCCCGTAGTGAAAGATTACCCTACGGCAAAGGTTGACATCCGGGGGCTGGCACTGTCTCCTGAGAAGGAAATACTGTTGGTTCGGGAGAGCGCTGACGGCAGATGGTCATTGCCGGGCGGTTGGGCGGATGTTGGTTTTACTGCTTCAGAAACCATAGTAAAGGAATTTAAAGAAGAGACCGGCCTGAACGTAAAACCTGAACGACTATTGGCGGTCATGGATAAAAAAATGCACCCCCACCCCCCACAGCCCTTTTATGTGTATAAAATGGTATTTCACTGCAAGGTACTGTCCGGTAAAATAACAAAGAGTTTTGATATACTGGATGTGGACTATTTTAAAATAGACCAACTGCCGCAACTGTCGGAAGACCGGATACTGAAAAGCCAGATAGAGATGCTGTATACCAAAGCGACTTCCGGTGATCATGAGCCTTATTTTGATTGAGTTGGGGCGTTATGGAGTTATTTAGGTAACGTGGGATATAGTGATTGGACTAATGAGTTTAGGTTATACATAAAAAATTAATTCAATAAGTTATCAGTCTAAAATCCCCTTATACTTTAACATAGAAACTCATAATAGCACAAAAGGACAAAAGGGCGCAACATCCTGCGATGCTGCGCCCTTTGCAGTTAAAAAAATCCTGTTAACTACATAAGTCCTCCGCCTTCTTTGGTGTTGTCGTCCCGGTTCTTTCGTTGCACCTGCCTGTTCTTTCCACTCCCGAAACGGTAGGAAAGCCCGAGGTAAACCGAGTTGCTTTCCCAGGTAAACCTGCCGGACTGGCTTATCGGGCGGTCACTGTCGAACGCAAAACGCATGGTATTGAATATGTCGTTGATATTCAGGCTTACACTTCCCTTACCGTCAGCAAAGGCATACCGTGCACCCGTGTTTATGAAATACATGGGTTTGGCATCAAACTGTAGCGACTTGTTTCTACCCCGGTAAAATCCGAAGAGGGACAGGGTGAGCTTTTTGGTGACCGTAAAGTTATTACTCATCCTGAAATTGTATGAGGTGTTTTCAACCTCTGCGTATTCCGTGTCAAGGTATCCTTTTTGAGTCTGTGTAAACAGGTCGAAACTGGTGTTGAAATTCCACCATTTTAACGGTTTGTAATTTCCGGACAATTCCAGCCCGTAAGAAGAATTATCATCGAAATTATCAAACGTAAGGATCAGTCTGTTCTCGTCTGTCGGGTCTGCATATAGCGTCTGATTGATCTCATCTTCGATACGGCGGTAAAACACGCCGGCAGTAATGCTTCCCTCTTTGAGACGCCTGGTGTAGTTTACTTCTATGGAATTGGTAAACTGGGGTGTGAGACTTTCATTACCGAACTGGGATACCAGCGGGGTACTCCATTTGCGTATGGGGTTGACCTGTCCTATTCCGGGCCGGTCTACCCTGCGGCTGAAACTTACCTGGTACTGGTTCTTTTCCGAAGGGGAATAGGTGACAAAAGCCGACGGGTATACCTGGGTGTATTTATCCGTAAATGCTCTTACCGTATTGGTGTCGGCCTTAACCTCAACATTTTCAAACCGTGCGCCCAGTTGGTATGACCATTTCTCGAAATTTTGTCCGAATGTGGCGTAGGCCGAGTAGATGTCCATAGTATAATCGAACTTCGTGCTCGGTGTGGGAACGAGCTCCCCTTCTGAATTGAAAGACATCCCGGTGGAGTTGAAATCCAGGTTGGTCTCAAACAATCTTGCTTCTGCCCCTAGCTCGAGTTTGGATTTCTCAGACAAAGGGTTTACATAATCCAGGTTAGCCGTGGTCTGTTGTCTCTTCGTATCCGTATTATCTATAAAGTCCGGCACTTCCGATGGCCCGCGGAAGGTATTGTCCATCATACCGTCATCTGAAAAACGGTTGTGGTCCACCTCCAGTTCTATATTGTGTCCTTCTTTGGCAAAGTCCCTTTTGTAGTCAAAATTGTATTGCTGGCTGTGGTTGGAATTATCCGAAAATATAGATTGCATGAAACTTCTCGTGTCGTCATCGAAATAATTAATATTGGAACCCCCGTCTTCCTTTCCGTCAAAAGTATTTTGGTTGGTGAAGAAAGAGATGGTGTTCTTATCGTTCAGGTAAAAGTCCAGTCCTGCTTTGTAGAGATGCGACTTGTTATTGCTTTTGAACGTGAACCGCTGTTCCATATTTTCTTCGTCCCGGAAAAGCCTCCCTTTATTGTTGTACTTCCCTATGTTGTTACCGTAGCTACCGTATACATTGAATTTTCCGTTCCTGTAGTTCAGGTCAACAGAGGAGTTGAACTTGGCGTTCTCTGCTTCGGTTAATCCCAGGTTGACGTTCCCGTTGAACCCGATATTGGCGTTTTTGTGCAGGACGATATTGATAATACCACTCATACCTTCCGGGTTGTACTTGGCACTGGGATTGGTGATAAGTTCTATCTTTTTGATAGAAGTGGACGGAATTTGTTTCAGCAACTGGGCAATAGGTACGTTAGACAGTTTACCATCTACCATAACCCTGACATTCTGGTTACCGCGGAGCGAGAGGTTACCGTCCTGGTCCACATTTACCGAAGGAATGTTGTTCATGATCTCCGAAGCCGTTGCCCCGGTCGTGGTGAGGTCTTTCCCTACATTAATAACCTTGCGGTCTATTTTCTGTTCTATCGTAGAACGTTCGGCTACCACGTCGACACCTTCCAGTTCGGCCACATTCTCTTCGAGGGTTATGGTCCCCAGGTTTACTTTATGGCTGTCTGAAGGAATGTTTACCTGTTTGTGAAAGGTTTTGTAGCCGATATACTGTACTTCGAAGATCAGCTGTCCGTCGGGAAGGCCTTTCAGTTCAAAGGTCCCGTCGTCGTTCGTAATGCCCCCGGTGATTATTTCGTTGTCTGCGGCAGAACGCGCTACTACCGATGCATATGGTATTGGCTCCTGAAGGCCTTCGTCTATAACCTTCCCTGTAATGATCCCGGTTTTGGAAAAGGTGGTGGGAGCTGTGGATGCTTGTGCGGTGAGTGCATAGGAAATCAGTAATGCACACCATGTAAATACGTGTCTCATTAGTAGTTTTAAGTTTTTTGATTGATGATGATGTATTGCCGTTTTTTATTCCGGCGTTTGTTAAATGGACGACAAAGTGTCTGAAGTGTTACAAGGATCAATTTGTTTTAACAGTTTTTAACAGTTGGAGGGTGGGCCAAAAATGGAGGAAAATATGTTGCTTGCCGGTAGTGAAAATGTTGTGTTCGGGGTGATTAGGTTATCGGATTATTCAGGAAATACAGAAAAAATTTAAACGAGTTCTATAACTGAAAAAACAATTTCTGAATCGTGCCAAACTGGTGCTCGTTTGTAACGAGTACCCATTTTCTCCCGCATTTGCAATGCCACTTTACTATCAATACGTTAATTTCTATACCCTGCTCTCCCGGCGATCGAATAAACGAGCAATCATCCTGTCATGTCTTCTAATTTGAGGTCTTACAGGCCGTGATCTTTCAGTTCGAGCCGCAACCTTGGGATAACAAGCTCGTCAAACCAGGGATTTTTGGCCCTCCAAATGTTATTTCGGGGAGAAGGATGGGGGAGAACAAAGTACTTGGGAAGATATTCTTCGAAGTTTTTTACCGTTTCGGTCAGGGTCTTTTTTCTTTGCTCCTGCAGGTAGTATTGCTGGGCATATGTGCCTATTAAGAGTATGAGTTTTACTTCTTTCATCTGTTGCCACAAGGCATCGTGCCATAAGGGAGCGCATTCTTTTCGCGGGGGCAGGTCGCCGGACTTCCCTTTCCCGGGATAGCAGAACCCCATAGGGATGAGGGCTATTTCTTCCGGGTTGTAAAAAGTATCGTGGCTGACCTGCATCCATTGGCGGAGGTTATCACCGCTTTTATCGTCCCACGGAATACCGCTTTGGTGGACTACAGCCCCGGGAGCCTGGCCTATGACCACTATTTTACTATTCGGATGTGCGGATACTACGGGATTGGTGCCGAACTCCAGGCGGGGTGCGCATACGTTGCAGTTTTTTATATCTTTGAGGAGTTGATCCACTTCCACAATTTAAGGGTTACCGATTCCTATTTGAATATAACTGTCGTTATACCATTTTATGTCTAAAGGTTCTCCTGCATCTTTAATGGTTTCTTCGCTCACATCCCTGCCCGTACCATAGTTTACCTGCCAGTCCGGATTTTTATTGATACCGAGTACCAGTAATAACCTGCTGCCTTTACGCAACTTCCGGGATGTAAAGAAGGTATTGGTAATGAGGATAGATTCTTTCTGCCCCGGGGTAAGGAGTTGTCTTTTGGTGTTGTCTTTGGTATAGCTGGCCCTGGCTATATAATTGGAGAGGGAGAAGTATTTGCCCGAGGGGAGTACTTCGTAGAGAGACATGGTTATATCCATATCCTTTTTATTAATAGCTGCCTGGATTTCACCGGTGAAAGAACCGTTTATCACCAGGTCTTCATCCAGGGGCTCCGAAATATATGTTATGCCGTTGCCCGTGTAAATGTCGTCCGACAAAATACCTGAAGAACGTTTGTTGTAGGCCTCCAGGTCTTTGCGGTCACTCAGGTCAATCTCATGCCTTACGTATTCCGCTTTATCTTCTTTTCTGGGAATCAGTTTGTAGTGTTCTCCCTGCCGGATATTGCTCAGGTACAGGGTAAGGGAATCCGTGGTCATGTTCTGTAATGAGGGGGCATGCCTCCATTCGTCCGTGCCCATCACCTGGTAGTTTATTTTGTCTTTTAAGGCGGCCGGAAGCGGTCCGTTCTTTAAAACATGATCAAACCATTCATAAACCACTTTGTAGATACTGATGTTGGCAGATTTGTCAATGGTATAATTACCTATGGTCTTGTTGGCATAAGACTGTCCCCCACCGTGAGAATAAGGGCCGATCAGCAGGTAATGTTGTGCTTTCGGATTATACTTATAGTGTTCTTTAAAATAGTACATGGCGCCGAGCTGGTCGACATCGAAATATCCTGTGGTGGTAAGGATAGGTATATGGATATTGGCAAAGTCTTCCCTGTAGGGGACCATGTTCTGCCAGAATTTGTCATATCCCGGATGATCGAGCCAGCGCTGAAAGATTTTATTCGGGTTGCCGTTGAGGCTGTCCAGCGTATGGAATGCAGAACCTTCTTTATACCATTTTTCAAATAATTCCGACCAGTGCTCGCCGTCGAAAAATGATTTTTCATCGGTAAATTTATTGTTGATGACATAGTGTATCCAGCGTAACATATAACTCATAAAGACATGGTTCTGCATAGGGTAATCCACACCTATGCCTACGGCTACCTGCGGTACAATGGTCTTTAATGCGGGATGTAATTTTTTTACGGCAGACCATTGGCTAAACCCGAGATAGCTTCCGCCCATCATACCTATTTTGCCGTTACACCAGGATTGTTTACTTATCCAGTCGATAACATCATAGGCATCCCGGCCGTCGTGTTCAAAGGGGGCTATCTTGTCCGGACTCTTTCGTTTTCCCCGGGTATTTACTGTGACCCCGACATAGCCGTTTATGGCAGCTCTTTTTGCCGTTTCAAAATCGTAATCGCCGGCATATATATTATACACCAAAATCACAGGCAGGGGAGTGGTATTTGTTTTTTTTCTGATAATGGTTGCGGTGAGTGTGGCATTTTCACCGGTTTTTATCAGGACATCTTCTTCTATGATAAATGTAGCTTCGTCCTTCTTTTTAAGGAGTTTCCGTGCCAACGGGTCTGTTTCGGAAAATACCGCATAATTATTATAGGCCTTACATAGCGCTTTTGCCTGGGCAGTACTTATGCTGTCCTTATCTTTGAGTGTTTCAAGCTGCTTTTGCAGTTTTTCTTTCAGAACCGGGATATCTTCGTCTATATTTCTCGATATGGAGGGGGTGAGGTGTTTGGGAAATTTGTCATAGCAACGGTCAAAAGCCTGGATAAAAGCTTTGTCAAAGGGCATGTGTTGCGTGTTTTGTATTTGCTTAGCTACGGTATAGACTTCATATACAAAAATGTTGGGCTCGTACATCCGGTCTATGGCATAGGCATCCAGGTACTTATTGATGTTTTGCTGTACATCGTCGAAATGTCCGGCAGCCATTTGCATTTGATAAAGATTATCGTAGTAGAGGAGTGTGGTGTCTTTTTCGGTGTGTTGAAGTACTTTTTCCGCAAGAGGAGGAATAAATTCCCGAAGTGCTGAACTGTCGTTCACCACCTTCTTTTCAAAATAGAATTGCTGGGCAAAAGTGCACGTTATTGCCAACGTGGCAACGGACAATGCGATGTAGGTCTTCAGGTTCATGTTTATGCGAATATTAGTTGTTGTTGGTTGTGTTATACTTTTGGGAATATTGTTTTAAAAGTATTAAATTTTTACTCACTAAGTGAGATTTAAATGCTCCGACGCTTGCGTCGAAAAGTAATCTATAGTTTCCGCCTCATGCCTCGCGTCCCGATAATTATCGGGATTGTCCCGAGGTAGTTGACTTTTATTAATAATGGATTTATTCTTCGTCAACAGGAAATTCATAAACATCCAGAAAGCGCCGGGAAATTTTACTTGGCTTCCGACGGATCACCGAACCTCCCATTTTGTCATAAAATCCTTTGGCATTGGGATCGGAGGAAAGGGACACGGACCTGCCGTTCTGCTGTTTTATGTGTTTGAGTATCTGCTCGAAGATCCGGGTGCCGAAGCCTTTCCGGATGTAATCGGGCAGCAGCCAGAAATGATCTACCTCCCAATGGTCATTGCCTTTGTGTACCAATCCGTAAAAACCTATAAACCCGTCCGGGTTTCCTATTTTTACCACTTCGTTACGGGTAATGTATTCCGGGGTAATGGTAAGGTCTTCCCGCCAGAGTTCCATAAGGCGGTCCGCATATCCCCAATGTCTTTTGGAACTCATGGCAGTTTGCGTAAGGAGTTCGTGATCTTCCGGTTTGGCTTTGGTGTATTTCAGTGTGCGGGTCATTTGATACGATGTATGAGGTTGTCCATCATTTTTACGATCCTTTCCGCCCGGACATCTTCTTGTTTGACTTCGTATATCCATTGCAGCCATTGCCGCTTTCGGTCTTCCGGCAAATGTTGAAAGCTCACATAGGTTTCCGGGGGCTCGTTTTTGAAACAGTCCAGGATATCTTCCGGAATTTCCAGGGGAGTGCCTTCGGAAAACTCCGGGGTATTTTCTTTAGTTAAGGGTTCTTCCGGGTATAGCTTCAGGTATACGTAATCGCCTTCGGTCTTTCCAATTGCTTTACGGATGGTTGCATTGACAGGGAGGAACAACACGCCGTTTCCCTTGGGCATCAGGGTTTTTCCGCTAAGCGGGTGCCCGTCTATTTCGCCATACACCCTGAGCATCCCGAAATACCTGTCTCTCGGCTGGTCGATTTCAGGAATGGCAGCATAGGTCCATCCTCCTCTGCCCGGGAATTTTTCCAGCAGGTATTTTTTATCCGCCAGGGGTCTTGGTGCCATGTATTGTAATTTTAAAAAATGCTTTGGAGATATAAATGTATGGATTCCTCACGAATTATGTGATGTTTTTTACCGAAGCCCCGTTAATCTTATGGAAATTGGAGTATGGTAATGAGTTTGTTTGATCATCGGGTTAATGATGTTAACAGAATGTATTGCTTACCGCCTCCGGGTGCCAAAACGACGGTTAAAACGATTGAAAACTCTGCTACTCCTACCTTTTCAGCGTAAAAATTTTGTGTACCTTGTAGATTGCTGTAATAAGAAACTTAAACGTAAAAAACTATGGGAAAAAACAATGGAGCAATAGCGTGTAACGGCCTGGATGACTATTATACCAAAGCTACAATTGGTAAGCATGCTTTTTATATCGACGAACCGGAAAAAGTGGGTGGTAAGGATAAAAAACCCTCCCCGACGGATTATGTGCTGGGAGCGCTGGCTTCGTGTACGGCTATTACCATGCGTATGTATGCCCAGCGAAAAGGGTGGGAACCGGGCGTTATAAAAGTGCATGCGGCTTTTGCCCCGGTCATGACGCCCGATGGTATAAAACAACGCATAAAAAAGGAAGTAGCATTTGAAAAGGAACTATCGCAGGAGCAGGCGGACCGGTTACTGGAAATCGGGGAAAAATGCCCGGTGAGTAAAATGCTTAAAACAGAGGTGGAGATGCTGATGGGACAGACCGGGTATACAGACGAGGGATGATGCAAGATAGTATGCGTGAAGAGGGGAGTGGTGGTTATTTGTATTTTTTTAGATGGAAAGATGTTATAAAAAAACCTCTTTGTTAAAATACCCGGATGCTAAAGTGTTGATCTAAGATCGTAAATCGTATATTTGTCCCTTTGTAATTGCAACAAGCTGTTTTTTTGAAAGATATTTTTTAAATGGGAATTGTTAAGCTTCACGATAAATATTTTAAACCATTTATATCTTCTGCGGAAATTGACAGGGCTATAAGGCAACTGGCGCAAGGCGTGAGTGCGGATATGCCCGGCGAAGTACCTGTGTTTGTAGCCATACTGAACGGGGCTTTTATGTTTGCAGCAGATTTTTTAAAGAAATACCCGGAAGATTGTGAAATATCTTTTGTTAAATTAGCATCGTACAGCGGAACTGCTTCCACCGGGGCGGTAAAGCAACTGGTAGGTCTCGGTGAGAACCTGGAAGGACGGACCGTTGTAGTGCTCGAAGATATAGTGGATACGGGGAATACCCTGGTGGAAATACACCGGATCTTTTCGGATATGAAGGTGAAAAGCCTGAAAATAGCCACTTTGTTCTACAAGCCGGAAGCATATAAACAACAATTGAATATAGACTATATAGGGATGGAACTCCCCAATAAGTTTATCGTAGGTTATGGCCTGGATTACGATGGACTGGGAAGAAACCTGCCCGAAGTGTATCAACTAAAAGAAAAGGACATGATAAATTTAGTTCTCTTTGGAAAACCCGGAGCGGGGAAAGGAACACAAGCCACTTTTTTAAAGGAGAAATACAATCTGGTACATATTTCTACCGGAGATGTTTTTCGTTATAATATGAAGAACGAGACCGAGTTGGGAAAACTTGCCAAAACATATATAGACAAAGGAGAACTGGTGCCCGATGAGGTAACTATAAACATGCTGGAGGCCGAAGTGGAGAAAAATGAAGATGCCCGAGGATTTATCTTTGACGGTTTTCCGAGAACCACGGCCCAGGCAGAGGCTCTGGACAAATTGTTGCAGAGCAAAGGTATGGAAGTCAGTGCTACGATCGCCCTGGAAGCGGATGACGAGGTGCTTATAGGACGTCTGCTGGAACGTGGAAAAGTAAGCGGAAGAAGTGACGACCAGGATGAAAGTAAAATAAGGAACCGTTTTGAAGAGTACAATGAAAAAACAGCCCCGTTGATCAATTATTACAAACAGCAGGGTAATTTTTACAGCGTAAACGGTATCGGTTCCATAGAAGAGATCACAGCGCGTCTTTCGGAGGTTATTGAAAGCCTGGAAATCGTAAACAGTAAATAATTTACGGGCAACCATCGCCTGAGGAATATATTGCGGAGACGTACCGTCGTGCGTCTCTGTATTTGTAAAATACCGGCGGGTTGTAATGCAGGCATCAGGCATAAGACACTATACACAAACCATAGCAATAAGAAGATGACGGAGGGGAATTTTGTAGATTATGTAAAAATATATGTGACTTCCGGGAACGGGGGTAAAGGGTCTACCCACCTTCACCGGGAGAAGTATGTTCCGAAAGGAGGGCCGGATGGCGGAGATGGCGGCCGCGGGGGACATATTATTCTCCGGGGCGATAAAAACCTCTGGACGCTTTTTCATTTTAAGTTTAAAAAACACTTCCGGGCCGGTCACGGAGAACACGGTAGTAAAAACCGCAGTACCGGGGCAGACGGGGAAGATATTTATATGGATGTGCCCCTGGGGACCGTAGTGAAAGATACGGAGAGCGGGGAAGTACTGTTTGAGATCGCCGAACATGGCGAGGAGAAGATAGTAGTAAAAGGAGGTAAAGGCGGACAGGGAAACTGGCATTTTAAAACATCTACCAATCAGACACCCCGTTATGCGCAACCCGGATTGGAAGGGGAGGAGAAGAATATTACCCTGGAAATGAAGGTCCTTGCCGATGTGGGATTGGTAGGTTTTCCGAATGCAGGTAAATCTACCCTGCTTTCTGTGGTTACCGCAGCCAAACCCAAGATAGCCGATTATGAATTTACGACGCTGAAACCCAATCTCGGAATCGTACAAAACAGGGATTATCAGACCTTTGTTATGGCGGATATTCCGGGGATCATAGAAGGTGCGGCGGAAGGTAAAGGACTCGGGCATTATTTCCTGAGGCATATCGAGCGGAACTCTGCCTTGCTGTTCCTGATACCTGCAGACAGTAAGGATATTAAAAAAGAATATAATATCCTGCTGGATGAGCTTCGCCGTTATAACCCGGAGATGCTGGACAAAGACCGTTTTATTGCCATCTCCAAGTCCGATATGCTGGACGAAGAACTGAAGTCCGAGATGAAAAAGGAACTGGGGAAAGCTCTTGACGGAGTGTCCTATATGTTTATATCATCCGTGGCACAACAGGGAATACAGGAGTTAAAAGATAAGCTGTGGGAAATGTTGAACAGGGAAGAAGTCTGAGCTGTAGCTATGACCTTCTTAAAATAGTCTAACTATTAATATGCGGATATGCTTTTCAAAAACGTACACCTGGAAGGTATCCGGTCCGGTAAGGTTACCCTCGCTTTTCGCAAATGGAAAAAGCCTGCCGTAAAAAGCGGTACTATACTGAAGACTGCGGTCGGCCAGGTGGAGATCACCGGTATATCCCCCATAAATGAAGAAGAACTCACCGAAGATGATGCCTTGAGATCCGGTTTTAAAGATGTACCGGCCTTAAAAAAAGAACTTCAAAAAAGGCCTTCGGGCGCATTGTACAGGATAAATGTTCGTTATCATTCCCCTGATCCGCGTATGGCCCTCCGGGAGCAAACAAAACTCGGTAATGAAGCGTTTCGGGAGCTACGGGAAAAATTAAAAAGGCTGGACACCTATAGCAAACAGGGCAACTGGACCCTGGATATCCTGATAGCTATACAAGAGTTCCCCAAATTGAAGGCAGCCGACCTTGCCCTGAAAACAGGAAAGGAAAAAGAATGGCTGAAACCGAATATCCGCAAACTGAAAAACCTCGGGCTTACCGTAAGCCATAATCCGGGATATACACTCTCTCCGCTCGGAGCCGTATTTCTGCAAAAATATAAGGAGGAATAAAGGACCCGGAATACCGGGATTAGTTGCTGTAAACTTTTACTTCACTCAGTTATTAAGCTCATAGATTATTGAGTTATTGGCTAGTTGAGAGTTAACTAAATAACCAAGTAACCTGATAACTATGACAATTTCCCCGCCTACCGGATAGGCAGGATTGCCACTTCCTAACCTCGGGACTTGCATTCCGGAGTGATTTAGCTACTTCCATCCCGAACCGGATCATGGCTTATTCGGATCAATTCTATATGCCTGTACTACAGTTCATTTTGTTGTGATCATTAAAATGTTTTTATTACATTTATAGGGATTAACCATAGAAACATTAAAAAAAGGGTGCTTAAATTATGAAAAATTCAAGACGAAAGTTTTTGCAATCGGTAAGTTTGCTGGCGGCCGGGATGGCCATGCCTATATCGGCATTCAGCTTCGGAGCTTCGAAGAAATTACGAATTGTTCTGGTCGGTACCGGGGTCCGGGGGATCAGCTTCTGGGGGAAAAGGCTGGCAGAACAATATTCGGATATTCTTGAATTTGCAGGGCTTTGCGATATTAATCCCGGAAGACTGGAATTCGGGCGTAGGCATATCGGGGTAAGCTGCCCTACATTTTCCGATTTTGAAAAAATGATCCGGGAAACCAAACCCGACCTCGTGATCGTAACCACAAAAGACTCCACCCATCATGAATTTATTATCAAAGGACTGGATATGGGGTGCGATGTACTCACCGAAAAACCGCTTACTACGGACGAGGATAAATGCCAGGCTATTATTGATGCCGAGCGAAGGTCCGGAAAAAAGCTCATCGTAGGGTTTAATTACCGGTGGAGCCCGTATAATACCAAGATCAAGGAATTGCTGGCTGATAATTCCATCGGAAAAATAACTTCGGTGGATTTTCATTGGTACCTGAACACCTATCACGGGGCTTCTTATTTCAGGAGATGGCACGGATTAAAGAAAGAAGGAGGGACGTTGTGGGTGCACAAAGCTACGCATCATTTCGATCTGTTGAACTGGTGGATAGACTCCGAGCCATCTGAGGTATTTGCCTACGGGGACCTGGAGCATTACGGGGCAAACGGCCCTTTCAGGGGGAATAAATGCAGGACCTGCGAACACAAGTCTGAATGCGATTATTACTGGGACATCACCGAAAACGACCATATGATGAGGCTTTATGTGGACCATGAAAAATACGATGGGTATATCCGTGATAACTGCCTGTTCCGTAACGAAATAGATATTTATGATAAGATGTCTGCCCAGGTGAAATATAAGAATAATGCCATACTAAACTATTCGCTTACCACATATTCGCCCTTTGAGGGCTGGCGGGTTGCTTTTAACGGAACAGAAGGGAGATTGGAAGCCTGGCTGGATATTCCTTACCAGAGTGGAGAAACTGTGGACCAGAGTGAAATGCATTCCAGGGAGATGGACCAGTCGGGGGAAGAGGACAAAGACCAGGAGCCTATTATAGTGCATAAATTATGGAAAGATTTTAATACCGTAAAAGTACCCATGGAAAAAGGAGGTCACGGCGGAGGTGATATGCGGTTGCAGGACAAAATGTTTAAAAACCCGGATATACCCGATCCTTATGGCAGGGCAGCGGGCCTGAGGGACGGGGTGATGTCGGTGTTGATCGGTATTGCGGCCAGAAAAAGCATAGAAACAGGCCGGCCGGTGAAAATAGGGGAATTGACGGACCTGGAGCCCAGGATAAAAAGAGCATAGGGAGAATACTCTTAAGAACTTGCTGCTTTTTGATAGGAAAAAGGATTATTTCCGGCTTCTCCGGTGAAATCTTTTTGTTCGGTTCCTGAGCGAAGTCGAAGGATTTCCTTAATTTTGAGAAAAGCAATGTACTATGCGACTTTTAAAAATTTTTCTTCTGGCCCTGCTTTTCGGAGCATGTTCCGCAGCAAAGATAGATTACGACCGGAATACGGACTTTTCTGTATACAAAACATTTGATTTCTACCCGGATATGAAATCCGGGCTTAATCAACTGGATGAAAAAAGAATTACCGCCCAGACGGAAACCTTTTTGAAAGGGAAGGGGATCGTAAGGTCGGGCGCTCCTGATATGTATATTAATATCTTTACCAAGCAATACGAAACGCCTTATAACAGTTCTGTGGGAATCGGAATAGGTGGTGGCGGAAGAGGTGGAGGTTTCGGTATATCCGGAGGCATTCCCATACGCTCCAATTCCATGACGCAGGAAGTTACTTTCGATCTTATCGATGCCGAAAGGGATGAGCTTTTCTGGCAGGGTGTCGTTGAGGCTAAAATGGGAAATAATACCAGCCCTGAAATGAGGGAGCAGATTTATCGTAAGGTTGTGGAGAAGGTTTTTAGTAAATATCCACCCGGGAAAAAATAGGATCACTCCCGGAAATTTCGGAGTTTTTTAGTTGTTAGTTTTGGAGGGGTGTGTGCAAAATGAACTCCTGGAATATTTACCATAAAGATATCAGAAGGTGTCGGGAAGCTGGTATTTGTATGAGTGCAAAAAACACATTTTTCCCCGGACAAAACATAATAACTGCTTTGA
Source organism: Sinomicrobium halophytocola (assembly GCF_052983395.1). Lineage (NCBI taxonomy): Bacteria > Pseudomonadati > Bacteroidota > Flavobacteriia > Flavobacteriales > Flavobacteriaceae > Sinomicrobium > Sinomicrobium halophytocola. The sequence continues at coordinate 76,387 of NZ_JBRKIT010000036.1, read as the reverse complement.
AATAACTCAGAACTCCCAACTCATAAACCCTGTATGCCGGAGAATACAAAAGAAACAAAAAAATCCCTGCGATAACACAGGGATTTTTTCATTAAAACCAATTAACTAACTAAACTAACTTCATCTGACATTATGAAATTTCGATAACCTTCTTAGGTTTCGGAAGGGCTTCTTCGCGTTTTGGGAGGGTAAGTTTTAAAATGCCACTCTCATAAGCCGCGTTGATGTCTTCTTCGTTTACGCTGTCGGGAAGGTTGAATGACCTTCGGAAAGCGTAGTGACGAAATTCCCTTCGGGTGTATTTGTCATTGTCTTCTGTCTTTTCTTCCTTGTGCTCGGAAGAAATGGTCAGGACTTTATCGTCCACTTCAATGTTAAAATCTTCTTTGCTTTTTCCGGGAACAACCAATTCCAGGGTAAAATCTTTTTCGGTTTCCTTAATATTCACGGCAGGAACATGTGTATTGTGATTTTGAATTCCGCCTAACCAGTCGGGTTTTAATAATTCGTCAAAAATGGAAGGAAACCAAACGTCGCTATTTCTTTTTACGAGGCTCATAATGCTATTATTTTTTAAGGTTCAACATTTTTATTTTGTTTACACCTTACCTATAACAAATAGAGTTCCATTTCCATAAACAGGACATTGTGACATCATCAGAAGCTTTTTTACTGACATAATGACGTATTTCTTCTAGTTAAATATGTTTCTTTAGTGTTCCCGGATTAATGAGTTTGTGTGTGTTGCTTGAATAACTCATTAATTAAAAAAAACCTTTCATTGCTTACGAAAATCTATAGACTTCAGGTCCGGGTGGCGGTTTAGTTGTAATATGTTTTAAAAATCTGTACCAGGACGTCAGGAGGGATGATCTTATGGGGGTATTGATGCATAATTTCCAGGACTTTATTTGTAGCCAGCGGGTTCAAACCCATATGGATACCAAGGTCTTTTATTTTTTCAATTTCCTGAGGAGTCGAGGACCGGTCCACATTCATAAGAAGTACCAGGCGGTGGAATTGCAGGATGCGTTCGGATTCGGGTTTAAGCGGAACACTTTCTACTTTTGTAAAGAACAGGTGGTCCAGGGTTTTCTTTTCTACGCCCAATTGTTCGGCTACGGTGACAAGAAAACGGTATTCAACGTCTTTGATGTCGCCATCGGATTTGGCCAGGGCGATCATATCGGCCAGCAGGCTCAGTTTTTCTTTTTCGGTATTCATGGAAGGTTGGAATTATGATGGGTTGTATTGTTCGGAATTATTGTTTTTGGGTTAAGTGATGAAATTAGTCAATATGCCAATGGGATAATGAGGCAATGTGCCAATTGGACAATTAGCTGAGGATTTTGCACTCAGGGACTTATTATCTCATAGACACATTAATCTATATATAAAACAAAAACTCCCGAGAATTATTTTCCCGGGAGTTCGAATTTTATCATTTATATGAAGTTTAGTTCAAAACTTCTTTTACTTTGTCGGCAGCTTCCTGGAACTGAACTGCAGAGTGCACGGCAAGTCCGGAGTTGTCGATAAGTTCTTTGGCTATTTCGGCATTGGTACCCTGCAGACGAACAATGATCGGCACCTTAATGGCATCTCCCATGTTCTTGTATGCATCTACGATACCCTGGGCTACACGGTCGCAACGAACGATACCCCCGAATATGTTGATTAGGATGGCTTTTACGTTAGGATCTTTCAGGATAATGCGAAAAGCGGTTTCTACACGTTTGGCGTCTGCCGTACCTCCTACGTCGAGGAAGTTGGCGGGTTCACCACCGGCTTGTTTAATAAGGTCCATAGTGGCCATGGCAAGTCCGGCACCGTTTACCATACACCCTACGTTACCGTCAAGGTCCACGTAGTTAAGTCCAACGGCCTTGGCCTCTACTTCAATAGGGTTTTCCTCGCGAAGGTCACGCATTTCCGCGTAATCTTTATGACGGAACAGGGCATTGTCATCCAGGGTAACTTTGGCGTCGACCGCCATGATCTTGTCATCGGATGTTTTTAACACCGGGTTTATTTCAAACAGGGAAGCGTCGGATTTGATATAAGCTGTGTAAAGAGAGCTTACGAACTTAACCATTTCCTTGAATGCGTTACCGCTCAATCCGAGGTTGAAGGCAATCCTCCGGGCCTGGAAAGGCATCAGACCTACTGCAGGGTCCACTTCCTCGGTGAAGATGAGGTGCGGGGTTTTTTCCGCAACTTCCTCGATATCCATACCACCTTCGGTAGAGTACATGATCATGTTCCTTCCTTTGGCACGGTCCAGCAATACGGACATGTAGAATTCCGAGGTTTCACTATCTCCCGGATAATATACGTCTTCGGCTATTAGTACCTGGTGTACCTTTTTTCCTTCGGCGGAAGTCTGGGGAGTAACCAGGTCCATACCGATAATCTGTTCGGCGATTTCTTCTACCTGTTTCAGGTCTTTGGCCAGTTTAACACCGCCTCCCTTACCGCGCCCTCCTGCGTGTACCTGGGCTTTGATAACGTGCCATCCGGTTCCTGTTTCCTGAGTAAGTTGTTTGGCGGCAGTAACGGCTTCCTGAGGATTATGGGCTACGATGCCCCGTTGTATCCTTACGCCGAAACCTGCCAGTATTTCTTTTCCCTGATATTCGTGTAAATTCATAACAAAGATTTCATCTGTTTGTATTTATTTGCTTTTAATAGGTCGGATGGAATGCCGGATGACTTGTAAGTCAGATAGCAGATAATGTTGCTAATAGGCATTTCAATTAAACGAGTGACAAAAATAGCAAACCTGGCATAATTACCCTAGTTTAAACACATTTTTTTGTATTCCCCGTAAAATAGTTTTATTTTGTCAGGAACGTATTAAAAAACTGATTTCCAGTATAGAATATGCCCGGTTCCCGAAGAAGTATGTGCGGAGGTATCTACGGAACTTGCAATTGTTTATATTATCACAAAATGTTTATTTTTTATTGAATGTCTAAGTTTTTTCGATCTGAATAAGGCTAATACCTTATATTTGTGGGCTTAAACAGAGGAACCGATCACTAACACACAAAGTTAAAACATGAATAATCAGGATTTATTACATATTGCCCGTGAATTCGGTAATCCGGTCTATGTATACGATGCGGAAAAAATCATATCACAGTATCAAAGACTTACAGGTGCATTCAATAAAGTGAAAAACCTGAAAATAAACTATGCGGCAAAAGCCCTTTCCAATATTTCGGTACTGAAACTGCTCAATAACCTGGGTAGCGGACTGGATACGGTTTCCGTACAGGAAGTACAGCTGGGGTTACAGGCAGGGTTTAAACCGGAAGATATTATCTTTACGCCGAACGGGGTCTCTCTCGAAGAGATCGAGGAGGTGGCCGCTCTCGGGGTGCAGATCAATATTGATAACCTTTCCATTCTGGAGCAATTCGGCACCAAGCATGCGGACATACCCGTATGTATCCGGATCAACCCGCATGTAATGGCGGGGGGAAATACCAATATTTCGGTAGGGCATATCGATTCCAAATTCGGGATCAGTATTCACCAGATGCCACACCTGTTGCGTATCGTGGAAAATACGAAAATGCATATTAACGGTATTCACATGCATACCGGTAGTGATATCCTGGACATTGAGGTGTTCCTCTATGCTTCGGAAATTCTTTTTGAAACGGCAAAACAATTCAAAAATCTCGAATTCATCGACTTCGGAAGTGGTTTTAAAGTACCGTATAAAGAAGGCGATATTGAGACGAATATAGAAGAATTGGGTAAAAAACTGACCAGGAGATTCAATGATTTTTGTAAAGAATACGGCAAAGACCTTACCCTGGCCTTTGAGCCCGGAAAATTCCTGGTGAGCAAAGCCGGATATTTCCTGGCCAAGGTCAACGTGGTAAAACAGACTACTTCTACGGTTTTTGCCAGTATAGATACCGGGTTTAACCATCTGATCCGTCCCATGCTTTACGGTGCGTATCACGAGATAGTAAATATTTCCAACCCGGAAGGGAGAGACCGTTTTTACTCGGTAGTAGGATATATCTGTGAGACAGATACGTTTGCCAACAATCGGAGGATAGCGCAAATAACCGAAGGGGACATACTGTGCTTTAAAAATGCAGGAGCGTATTGCTTTACAATGGCAAGTAACTACAATTCGCGTTTCCGTCCGGCGGAGGTACTTTGGTACAAAGGGCAGGCATACCTGATCCGCAAAAGGGAGTCTTTCGAAGACCTGGTAAGAAACCAGGTGGAAGTAGATCTGACACTTTCCGGGGACAAAAAAGAGAAGCAGGAAGCCGTAGCGGTGAAAAACTAAAGAATGAGAAAAGACAGGATTTGTACCTGTACATAGAATATCTGTCATTTCGGGCAGCATGGAAAATTCGTTTCTTTGCTGCCCGACATACAGATAGATGTATCCTGGTTTTTTCTCCTAAATATTGAAATTCACATATACGGATAGGCGATTTTTTACTTCCACTTTACCGTTATTGAGGTGTTGGTTGATCGTAATACCCAGGGATCAGTTCCCTTCCGAACCTCATTTTCCAAAAAGCACATCTCCTTTGGTATCGGCAACGGATTGTTCGTTTTCCGTATAGATTTCCCCGGTAATACCGATTCAGGAAAATAAATTATTTTGCGTTCAGCAGCTTTTCAGCCTTTTCCATGCTTTGATTGATAAGTTCGTGAAGCTCATAGACTTCATTTTTTTCCTCTTCGAGGATATTCACTTTAGCCGTGATTTCTTCCGGGGTTTTGTCTTTAGGATTGAATTCGCCGTAAGGAAATTTTTCACTGAAATCCTTCATCCAGTCCATCATGGCTTTGTGAGACATTTCCAGGCTGTCCAGGACGCCGGAGCTATTAGTGGAGTCTGCTTCCTGTTTCAACCTTTTTGACAGTGAATTGAGTTTTCCCATTGCGGGCATAATTTCATCATGGACGGTGATTACTTCGTCGAAAAGCTTGTTGTATGCTTCTGCTTCTTTGGACGGTTTTGTATTGCATGCGATGGCCATAGCGATGACCATAAACAATATTGCGTATAATCTGAGAGATCTCATTGTAGATAAATTTAGATTTTGAATGGACGGAAATCTCCTGTGTATGTCGGTTCGGACTTTGCATTACATGGTAACACAGGCTGTTCCGGCATTTTTGGTGAAATCCTAAATAATGGGATATTATCTCCTGTTAAGGAAAAAAAATTAAAGCAATGAAATAGGTGGTTTCAGCGGACTGTCCACGGATAGGGAAGTGTAATTAACGGTAGGGAAATAAGTATTTACGGCCTGAACGTGGGTAGAAGAGGGAATGGTAGCTACTTCTTCCGTATTCCGGAAGAATAAAAGCTGATGTTCGAATTTTAATACAGGTTTGTCTTTCCGGTCGTTTTCACCCTCCTTTACCGCTTTCATCAGGTAACACTTACCGTAGCACTGCATTTGAGGTTTGTCTTTGTTAATGCAAAGCACTTTGGAAATATAATCGTAATTGGCAGCATATTCCAGGAAAGGAAAAGCCGGTCTGAAACAGATAAGTAATGCTAATATGAGAAAAGCGTGTTTCACACGGTAAAAATAAATAAATGTTGTAATTCTGTCGAGCTTATAGTTGTTAAAATAAAAGGGTTTTCAGGAAATAGCTCAGACTTTCATTTGCCTGGTCATTTCGTACAGGGCGATCCCCGTAGCCTGGACTACATTCATGCTGCTGTTGCTGCCAAACATTTCTATGTGGATACAATGGTCCGAATTCCGGATGATTTCCGGTGAAATCCCCAGGTTTTCATTGCCGATGATCAGTGCGATTTTTGGGAAATCGCTGAAATCGAAACGGCTTACCGATGAGCTTTCCCCCGTAATTTCCAGGGCTATCAGGGTGTATCCTTCTTCTTTTAGTCCGGCAATGGTGTTTTTGGTATCTTCGTTATAAGAGTAAGGAACGTATTTGTCTGCCGCGCGGGCTGTCTTTTTCATTCTTGGGGAAAATTCCGGTGAACGACTGCCGCAGAAGCGTATTTCCCGTATCCCGAATGCTTCGGCAATGCGAAATAGTCCGCCTACATTGGCAGGCCCGGTAACGGTATCGCAAACGATGATCAGGGGAAATTCTTTCTTTTGGAACGGATTGTTGCTGTGGGTAAGCTGCATGGTTCTAATTCTCAAATACGTATTGTACGATGTTAGCTCCCATTTGCAGGGCTTTTTGCCGTACTTCTTCCGGGTCGTTGTGCACTTCCGGGTCTTCCCACCCGTCTCCGAGATCGGATTCGAAGGTGAAGAGGAAAACAAGTCTGCCTTCGTGAAAGTATCCGAAAGCCTGCGGACGTTTATTATCGTGCTCGTGTATTTTGGGAAGTCCGTTCGCAAACCTGAATTTTTGCCGGAAAACAGGGTGATCGGGAGGAATTTCTGTCCACTCTTTGTCAGGAAATACTTTTTTCATCTCTTTTTCCAGGTACGGTCGCATCCCGTAGTTATCGTCTACATGCAAAAATCCGCCGGAGAGAAGATAATCTCTCAGGTTTTCCGCTTCCTCATCCGAAAAAAAAACATTGCCGTGCCCGGTCATGTGAAGGAAAGCATACTGAAATATGTCTATACTGCCTACCTCTACAGTTTGTGGTTTCCCGTCGATCCTGGTCCCCAGTTGCTGATTGCAGAACGCTATGAGGTTCGGCAGGGAGGTAGGGTTGCCATACCAGTCTCCTCCGCCACCGTATTTCAGTACGGCAATTTGCTGGGCTGATACCAGGTGGCAGGTGAAAAGCAGGATTATAATTAATATTTTTTTCATATCATATTTCCTTATAGAGCATTGGGGACACAGGGGACATCTTTACTGGTTGATGAGGGTTACGGTATGGCAGGCTACGACGGCTGCGGTCTCCGTACGGAGCCGGGTGTTTCCCAAAGATACGGGAATATATCCTTTGTTAAGGGCCAGGGATATCTCTTTTGTGGAAAAATCACCCTCAGGGCCGATGAGTATGGTTGTTTGTTGCCCCGGGCCAACTTTTTCTTTTAAGAGGTGCCTTTTTCCGTCTTCTTCGCAATGGGCTATGAACAATTCTCCTTTTGTTTCCCGTTTCAGGAAAGATTCCAGTGCAACAGCGGGATTTAGCTTGGGAAGAAAAGCGGAAAGCGATTGTTTCATGGCAGACTGTAAAATTTTTTCCAGTCTTTCGGTTTTTATCACTGTTCTCTCCGAGTGTTCACAGATAACCGGGGTGATCTCGTCAATGCCTATTTCCGTTGCTTTTTCCAGGAACCATTCATAACGGTCGTTCATTTTGGTAGGGGCTACAGCCAGGTGTATGTAATAATTTCGGGGTTCCTGTTTGATTTTTTCCGTGATACGGGCAGTACAGTGCCGGATATCTGCCAGGGTGATCTCCGCTTTAAATATGCTGCCTTTACCATTGGTAAGGTGTATGCTGTCTCTTTCTGACTTTCGCAGTACTTTGACAATATGCCGGCTTTCTTCTTTGTTAAATGTAAACTGCTTTTCCTCCCCGGTAATGTCCGGACTGTAAAATAAATTCATAAGTGCAAACTGTACTGGTTGGTGCGAATATATAAATTATTGGTACAAGTAACCAGCCTGTTCTTCGTCTTAAGCCATCCTTTTAATAAAAAGGACCTGTTCTGCAGATGCATCGCCCATTTGAGCGCGTTCGGTTTTATAGGATTCAAAACCGGCATTGCGTATGATTTTCTGGGGGATATCATTGGTCTTGAAGGTACGGATAACCAAAGCATCGTGTTTTTTCTGCCGAGCGATCTCTTCCGAGCGCTGTAAGAGTTCCGCCAGGCCTTTCCCCTTTGTGTTATGCAGCATTTTGTGTACCAGCAGAGGCTTGTCACTGTCTTCCGGTTTTTCTTCTTCGGACAGGGATGCTATGAGTTCGGCAGAGGCGGTGGGGGCAGATTCTTCAAAGGCCATCAACATTTGTTTCGAAAAATCGTTATGGCTTTTAACCAGGGGTTCCAGCATATAGGTTTCGTCCAGGTACTGTTGTATGTCCTTATATTTCTCGTGATCTTTGAACAGTCTTTTATATTGTACTTTGGTATTGTCTATGATCCAGTTCGCATGATCTTCGGTAAGGACTACATATTTTACTTGAATTGGCATCTGTCATTTTTTTGCGGTTATACTTCGATGTGCTCCGTTGTTTTCTTTTTCCGGAACATGTAAAGCCAGATGGTACGGGATAAACGGAAATTAAATGTGCTGCATACCACGGCCATTATCATAATAATAACAAAAATGTAGCTATTTCCCAAACCTATGACAAACTTACCCAGGATGAGCACAGCTATCATCTCGGCCATGGTAAGGGCATAACTTACATACATGGCCCCGAAAAAGTAACCCGGTTCCCTGATAAAATTATAGCCGCAGTGATGACATCTCCGGTGCATTTTGGGCATACGGAAGAGAAAGGCATTTCCTTTGGATTCGAAAATATCCCCTTTTTCACAATTTGGACATTTTTCTTTCAGAATATGTGCAATATCAGACATGATTTCCTGTGTTTAAAACTTGACAACAAAGTTGATGAATTAGTAAAAACAAGTCATTATACTTTTTTCGCTTTAATTTGTACTTTTAGGACATCATTTGTACGGAGATCAAATTACGGAATAGGTATCACAGGTAAATAAAGGTTGTGAAAGATATACAGGTATTGCATATAGGTGAATTCGGAAAGCAGGAAGGGTATCCGTATTTTTACAGCAATACTTTCCGGGAGCATGCAGGCAGTTTTCACGAAACCATAACTGTTCCGCATAAGCACGATTTTTTTATTCTGGTACTGTTCACCAGCGGGCATGGTGTTCATGAAATCGATTTTAATTCATACGAAATAAGGCCCGGAAGCGTCTTTTTTATGTACCCGGGACAAACCCATTACTGGGAATTTTCGGAGGATACAGATGGTTATGTAGTATTTCATACTCAGGAATTTTACGAGATGCACTATGTAAATCGTTCCATACATGGTTTTCCCTTTTATTATTCTCCTCAGAACCCGCCCTGTTTGTTCCTGGGCGAAGCGGATATGCTAAAAGTGGTAACTGTTTTCCGGGAAATCCACTCCGAATATGAAGGCGAGGGTTTTATGAAAATGCAGCGCATAGCAAGTTTTCTGGACCTGTTGTACATAGACCTGAGCCGTTTGTATCTCGGGAACAATACTGCCGAAAGCCCGGTTTCCATGACCTATATGCATAAGATCAGGCAGCTGGAGCAGTTAATAGAAATGCATTATGTTGAGGAAAAATTACCCTCGGCCTATGCGGATATGATGCACATTAGTCCTAAACATCTGAATCGTATGGTCAAGGCTTCACTACGGAAAACCACATCCGATCTTATTGCGGAGCGGGTCATCCTGGAAGCCAAAAGGCAGCTGGTACATTCACAGAATTCGTTTACTGAAATAGCAAGGGGATTGGGATATGAAGATTACGCCTATTTTTCGCGCCTGTTCAAACAAAAAACCGGGCTTACACCATCTGATTTTGTACATAAATATGAATAGATGGCTTTGGCCCGGGATCTTTTACCGAAACCGGATAGACGGTTTATGTCTTCTATTAATCCGAAATTCAACGTCGTGAAGTTTGACCTTCGAACGCGATCATTTACAATGGCAGCAGTTGACACTCCGGTTCAGCACATTGCAGGCCGTATTCGGAGCAGGTGGCAGGGGGGCAATCGCCCCACGGATCATCGCATATAACGGGTACGATACATTGTCTTTTCCCACCGGTGATGCCTCTTTGCTGTTCTTTGTTCAGTGGAATGCCCAGATTCAGGATGTGTTTTTTCATGGTAAAAAAGTTTTAGTTGATTAATGTGTTATCCCGAACCTTTATGGACACTCGGGATTTGTGTCCTTAAAACTTAAGGATATAGAATGATATTTGAAGTGGATGTTCGGAGCTTCATGTATAAACAGAATAAGATTCGGGGTGTATAAACGAGTATGTAGGATACAAAAAATATTAAATCTACATCTAAATCTTTGGAAAATAATACTTAAAGTAATGTAAATCCCCTTTGAGATAGGATTACGGGGTTTATACTTTAAAACGTGCTTTTGCGGTAACGGTTTGTTCGGAAAAATCCTTCTCCTGGTATTTCAGGTACCCGGTAATACCTATCATCGCAGCATTATCGGTAGTATATTCGAACTTTGGAATAAAAGTTTTCCAACCGTATTTTTTTTCGGCTTCTTTCAGGGCATCCCGTATACCGGAATTGGCAGAAACCCCGCCACCTATGGCAACCTGTTTTATTCCTGTTTCCTTACTGGCTTTTTTGAGTTTGTCCATCAGGATATTGACAATGGTATACTGAATAGAGGCGCAAATGTCTTTGAGGTTTTCTTCGATAAAACCCGGATTTCCGGCCGTCTGCTTCTGTGTGAAGTACAATATGGAGGTTTTGAGGCCGCTAAAACTGAAATTTAAACCATCTACTTTCGGTTTCGGAAATCTGAATGCTTTCGGATCTCCTTCCCGCGCATATTTGTCTATCAGCGGTCCGCCCGGGTAAGGAAGTCCGAGTATTTTGGCGCTTTTGTCAAAAGCTTCCCCCACGGCATCATCAATAGTTTCGCCGATGACCGTCATGTCAAAATAACTGTCCACACGGATGATTTGCGTGTGCCCGCCACTGATGGTCATGGCCAGGAACGGGAAAGAGGGTTTGTCAAAACTTTCTTCCTCTATAAAATGAGCGAGAATATGAGCCTGCATGTGATTTACTTCGATCAACGGGATATTTAGACCAAGTGCCAGCGATTTAGCAAAGGATGTGCCGACGAGCAGGGAGCCCAATAAGCCGGGGCCACTGGTAAAAGCTATGGCAGATAACTCTTTTTTACCGATATTTGCTTTGTCAAGGGCCATATGTACGACAGGAACAATGTTTTGCTGGTGAGCCCTGGACGCGAGTTCCGGAACAACACCGCCGTATTCTTCGTGGATTTTCTGAGTGGCAACAACATTGCTCAGGACTTTCCCGTTAAGTAAAACAGCGGCAGAAGTGTCATCGCAGGAAGATTCTATGGCCAGGATGTATGTTTTTTGCTCTTTCATCAGCACTTTTGGAATAAAAGTTGTTGCGTGCAAAGGTAGACATTTTGTTCGTTGTTTTGCCAACCGATCCGATCACCGGGGATAACCGTAATCCGTATTTCATAACCTGTTAATCCAGTTAGGGCGTATCAGAAAATTCAGGAAAATAGTAGTCAGGACCTTTTTGATCCTGTTTGTGTTACTGGTGGTGGTGAGTATTTTTTTTGCGCTTCCCCCCGTGCAGACAGGTATTGCCAATAGGGTGACCCGTGCTCTTAATGAAGATTTCGGGACCAATATACAGGTGCGCAGGGTCTACATCTCTTTTTTTGGCAGTGTTGGCCTGCGCGGTATATATATTGAAGACCATCACCAGGATACCCTGATCTCCGTAGACCGTCTCAATACATCCCTGCTGAGTTTCCGGAATGTAAAAAGTATGATTGACGGAAAGCTGAATTTCGGCGACATGGACATGGAAGGCGTGTTTTTTAACCTTCGTACCTACGATGGTGAAGAAGATACCAACCTGGACCTTTTTGTGGAAAAACTGGAAAGCCAGGACACTACAAGTACCAGTACGGAGCCTTTTTTGCTTACTACTTCTTTTATACGCCTCGAAAATGCACGTTTCAGGGTGATGGACGATAACATCGAAAACCCGGAAATCCTCTATTTCAGGGAGATTCGTGCCGACCTTCATGACTTTAAAATAGAAGGTCCCGAGGTGACTACAGAGGTAAGACAACTCGGGCTTATGGCCGATCGGGGTATGGAGGTACAAAGACTGGATACCGATTTCTCTTACGGGCTTAACGAAATGCGTCTGGATAATCTTTCCCTGGAAACACCGGGGTCTGACATTAAAGGTAACCTGGCTTTTTTGTATGACAGGGAAGATTTTGCCGACTTTCTGAACAAGGTCAGGATAGAGGGTAATTTTGAGGATGCCACCATTGCTTTTGACGAAGTAAATACTTTCTATAACGAATTCGGCCCAAGTAAGCGGGTGACCTTTAGTTCCGAACTGGAAGGAGTGCTTAATGACCTTCGAACCAAAAATCTTCGTGTAACGACGGAGAATACAAGTATAAGCGGGAATTTTGATTTTAAAGGCCTGTTCTCTTCGGATATCCCGTTCCGGATGGACGCCGATATCGGGTACCTTTCTTCCAATTATTATCAACTCAGAGGGCTGTTGCCTAACATACTCGGAAATTCACTGCCGTCTTCCCTGGAAAAACTAGGGCAGCTTCGTGCACGGGGAAAAGCCGTGATCACGGAAACAGCTATTAAAACCGACCTGGAGCTGGATACCGATCTCGGAAGCAGTGTTTCCGAGTTACAACTTACGGATATAGACGATATAGACAACGCGTCCTATACCGGGACCATAGCACTTACGGATTTCGATCTGGGGAAATTTATCGAAGATGATAGTTTCGGAAAGACTTCCCTGGCCCTGGATGTGGATGGTAAGGGTTTTACCAAGGAAACGCTGAATACTGAAGTGAGGGGAGCGGTGAGCCAGATCGTATATAATGGCTATAATTACAAAGATATGATAGTTTCCGGAGTGGTCAAGGACCAGTTGTTTGATGGCTCCCTGGTATCTAATGACAAAAATTTTGAAATGAGTTTTGACGGCCTGGCCGATTTTTCCATGATCGAAAACCAGTTCGATTTCCGGGCTTCCATAACCCGGGCCGACCTTCATGCCCTTAATTTTGTATCGAGAGATAGTATATCGGTCTTTTCCGGGGATATCAGCATGAATATTACGGGTAATGATATTGATAACCTCAAAGGAGAAATCAATTTCACCAGGACAAATTACAAGAATCAGAATGACGATTATTATTTTGAAGATTTTAAGATCATTTCTGTTATAGACGAAACCGGCCGGGTATTGACCGTAGATTCTCCGGAGATCATCAACGGCTTTATGAAAGGTAATTTCTCGTTCCGGGAACTGGGAAAAATAGTACAGAATTCGGTTGGGAGTATCTATGCTAATTACAGTCCGCATGATATAAAACCCGGTCAGTATGTAGAATTCAATTTTTTTATAAACAGTAAGATCATCGAGGTGTTTTACCCGGAAGTGAAACTGAGTAAAAATACCTATATAAAAGGGGAAATGATAGCGGATGAAGGAGATTTTAAGTTTAATTTCCGATCCCCGGATATCGATGCTTTTGGCAACGTTATTAAAAATATCGACCTGCAGATCGATAACCAGAACCCCCTGTTCAACACCTATGTAGAGATCGGGGAGATCCATACCGGATTCTACGACATTTCACAGTTTAACCTCATTAATACCACTATTAAGGATACGTTGTTCTTCCGTACGGAATTTAAGGGAGGTAATGACTCCAAAGATGTCTACAACCTGAACTTTTACCACACCATAACCCCCGACAATAAATCGGTGGTGGGGCTTAAAAGGTCTGAGGTGGGCTTTAAAGGTAATCAATGGTTGCTGAACAAGGATAACAATCATAAAAACCGGGTGGTGTTCAACAAGACACTGGATACGGTTACGGTAGAAGAAGTGGTGATGAATTATGAGGAGGAACAGGTGAACCTCCAGGGGAAAATGATCGATTCCACATATAAGGATTTTTCAGTGCAATTTAAAAACGTTTCATTGGATAAAGTAACCCCCGATATTGATAATCTCAACCTGAAAGGCTTGATGAACGGGGAGTTTTATGTGTTGCAACAGCGGAAAAATTTTTATCCTTCGTCCAATCTGCGTATCGATGATTTTACGGTGAACGACATCAACTTCGGTAATTTTGACGTGGGCATTGTCGGTAACCGTGATCTTTCGAGCTATGGTATCGATGCGGTCATACAAAAAGGGAGCAAGAAGATACTGGATATCGTAGGAGACGTATCTTTTGAGAACAATACTTCTTCCCTCGATGTGGAAATGTCAATGAACGACCTGGATATAAAAGCCTTTAGTATGCTGGGGTCGGATGTTATTTCGGATCTCAGGGGTATGGCTTCTGGAAATGCAAGACTCACAGGGACATTTACAAAACCGGACCTGAGCGGACAACTGACCCTGAGAGATGCCGGGTTAAAAATACCGTATCTTAATGTTAACCTGGATTTTGAACCGGAAACTACGGTAGATTTGTTTGGCCAGACATTTCAGTTTAATGATATAACCCTTACCGACACGGAATACAAGACCAGTGCTTTGTTTGGCGGAACCATAACCCATAATGCCTTTTCCGATTGGTATCTTGATTTTTCCCTGGATACACAAGATCAGCGTTTCCTGGCACTCAATACCCCGGAGACCGAAGAAGAATTGTTTTACGGCACAGGATTCATCAATGGCGAAGCTCAGATATACGGACTTACGGATGAATTGACTATCAAGGTCTTTGCGACTACCGGGAAAGGAACATCATTAAAAATACCTTTGGATAATGAAGTCACGGTAGGCGATACCTCCTTTATCAATTTTATAGACAAGCAGGGGGAAACCAGTTTTGAGACCCACGAAAGGGAACTGGCCGACTATAAAGGGCTGGAACTGGAATTTGACCTGGATATAAACCCGGATGCCGAAGTGGAGATCGTAATCGATAAGGAACTGGGGAGTTCTCTTAGAGGAAGGGGCGCCGGAAACATACTTCTGGAGATTAATACCAACGGCAAATTCCGTATGTGGGGAGATTTTACCACTTATAGCGGAGACTACAATTTTAAATACGGTGGAATTATAGAGAAGAAATTCAAGGTAAAACCCGGTGGGTTTATGAGCTGGAACGGGGACCCGCTCCGTGCCAACGTGGACCTCGAAGCCGTATATAATCTGAATGCCAATCCTGCCGTATTGCTGGACAATAATTCAGTGACCCGTAAGATAGAAACGGACCTTATTATTAAGCTTAACGGGGAACTCCTGCAGCCGGATATCGATTTCGATATTCAGTTCCCGGGGACCAATGCTGTAATAAATTCGGAGTTGCAGTATAAACTCGATGACAAAAGTAAGCGGGAATTACAGGCGTTGTCACTGCTTTCTCAGGGAGCTTTTATCAATAACGAGATCAATATCAGTGGTGGCGGGGTTGCAGGAAACTTTATAGAATCCGGTTTTAGTATGCTGAACGATATTCTCAACTCCGGTGACGGTAAATTTGATATCGGGCTTTCCTATGAGCTCGGAACAAGAGACCCCAATCTGGATTTTGAAACACAGGACAGGTTTGGTGTAACAGTTTCCACCCAGATAAACGAGCGTATACTGATCAATGGTAAAATAGGAGTGCCGATAGGAGGTGTGGCTGAAACGGCTGTTGCCGGAGATGTGGAAGTACAGATATTGCTCAATGAGGACGGGACACTCAGGGCAAGAATATTCAACAGGGAGAACGAAATACAACAATGGCTGGCGGATCGTATAGGATATACCCAGGGCGCCGGTCTTTCTTACCAGGTGGACTTTAATACCTTCCGGGAGTTACTACAAAAAGTATTTACCAAAAAAAATGATGATTCTCAGAAAGCTTCCGCTCCACAGAAGGAAGCTTCTGCCGGTTCGGAAACCATGGGGAACGGTTTGATACATTTCGGCCAGAAAGGAGATTGAAGTCAGAAATACGAAGCAAACGCTAAAAAACTTCGTACCTCTGACTTCTTACTTCTTGCTTTACAAAATATCACTTTTCATACGGTTCCATACTACGGCCAGTAACACTGCCGAAACGATCATGGCAATGGTCAATCCTATGGCAAGCGGATAATTCCCGTATATCCAGTTTCCTGTGGCAAACATACAGCAGTAAACTAAAATACATCCCAGAACCATGGCGAGGATACCGGAAGGAACAGACCATTTTTCCCTGCTGTCTATAATATTAACGTCCTCTGCCCGTGCCTGGTCCAGTATTCTTTTCCACCCCGGTCCGCCGGGTTGTGTCTTTTGATAGAAGCTATACAATACTTCCTTTTTTTCCGGCTTGGTCGCAAACGTAACAATAAGCCATATGATGGTAGTTATAAGTACTATTGCGGGCAGTGTGGCCCAGGAAGGAAAAACACCCGCTATAGGGGTACCGTCTAATTCACTGTAGCCAAAGAGGTAGTCTCCCAGGGGAGAAAGGGTCAGTACCAGGCTGGTGATGGCTGCCGCAAACATTACGGAAATTTCGCTCCACGCGTTGATACGCCACCAGAACCAGCGGAGGATATATACCAGTCCGGTTCCTGCACCGAACATCAGGAGAATATCGAATAGCTGTTTCGCGTTGGTAAGTAACAAAGCCATTGCAGCACTGGCCACCATGAGCAACACGGTAGAGATCCGCCCTACGTTTACCAGTTCTTTCTCCGATGCGTTTTTGTGTACGTTCTGCTTGTAAAAATCATTTACGATATACGATGATCCCCAGTTAAGTTGTGTGGAAATAGTACTCATATAAGCTGCACCCAAAGAGGCCAGGACAAGCCCGAGAAGCCCGTTGGGAAGTTTGGTGAGCATGGCTGAGTACGCCAGATCGTGCCCCAGTTTGCTTTCTTCGATCCCGGGAAATGCTTCATGGATACTGGCTACATCCGGAAATACCACAAGAGACGCCAGGGCCACCAGGATCCAGGGCCACGGTCTTACACCATAGTGCATGATATTGAAGAAAAAGGTAGATGCTATGGCGTGGTTTTCGTTTTTTGCCGCCAGCATACGTTGTGCAATATACCCGCCGCCTCCGGGTTCTGATCCCGGATACCAGGAACTCCACCACTGTACGGCCAGCGGAATGATAAGGATGGATATAAGGGCTTCCGTATCTGAAAAATCAGGCAAAATAGATAATTTACCTACTACGTTTTCATGAGTCATCAACTTGGTAATACCGCCTACTTCCGGGATGTTTACCAGGTAATAAGCAGCTCCTACAGCACCGATAATAGCCGTAAAAAACAAAATAAAGTCCGTATAGACGACGCCTTTAAAACCTCCTATAGCACTAAATATAACCGTGATCACCCCCCCTATAAGAACCGTTTGTATAGGGGACAGTCCCAACATGATCCCCCCGATTTTTATCGCTGCCAGATTTACCGCCGCCAGGGTGATAATGTTAAAAAATAGTCCGAGATATATGGAACGGAAGCCCCGAAGGAATTTTGCCGGTTTTCCGCCATATCGTAACTCATAGAACTCCATGTCCGTCAATACATTGGATTTGCGCCATAGTTTGGCGTAAATAAATACGGTAGACAGGCCGGTGAGCAAAAACGCCCACCACGCCCAGTTACCCGAAACGCCATTTGTACGGACAATATCGGTCACCAGGTTTGGAGTGTCGGTAGAAAATGTTGTGGCTACCATAGAAAAACCCAGCAGCCACCAGGGCATGCTACGGCCGGAGAGAAAGTATTCCGTGGTGTTCTTGCCCGAACTCCTGGACACAACAATGCCGATGATCAGGGTGATGGCAAAAAAACCGAAGATGAGGGAGTAGTCTAATAATGATAGTTTCATGAAAGTTGTAGTTAGTAATTGTTTCGTGGTTTTATTTGTTTATTCATTGTGAAATTCTTCAATACAATCTGAGGATCAGGATGGTTCATAGCAATTTTCAGGGCTTTTATATCATGTCCTGATTATCTTTAAAAATACTGTCTTTAGCGTGTTTGATGTAGTTTCTTCCTATGGGGATTCTCTTGTTGTTTATTTCGATAATGTTTCCTTCTACCGCTTTTACCTTGTCTATGGCAATCGTATAAGACCGGTGTACACGTATAAAGTTGCCGGAAGGAAGTTCTTCCGTGATGTTGGTCAGGGATTTGTGAACAATATACTCGTCTATGGTCGTTACAACCTTTATATAATCTTTAAGGCTTTCGATAAAGAGAATGTCGTTGAGGTTGACTTTTACCATTTTTTTATCTACCTTTAAGAACATGTGAGGTTCTTGTTGGGCCTTTATGTTTACGAGCCCACCACGTTTTATAGCAATCTCTTTGGTGAATTTGTTTACCGTTTTTGCAAAACGATGGAAAGGGATGGGCTTTACCAGGTAATCAAACACATCGAGCTCATAGCTTTCTACGGCATATTCCCGGTAGGCCGTGGTGATGACAATGAATGCGTTGTAATTGATGTTTTTGATGAAATCCAGCCCACTCATTTTAGGCATGTTGATGTCGAGGAAAATAACATCTATATCATTATTTTCCAACGAGGCCATGGCTTCGACCGGGTTGTTATGACAGGCGGTGATTTCCAGATTCTGGAATTCCCCTGCATGAGATGACAGCACACTTGCGGCAAGAGGTTCGTCATCTATAATGATACATTTAATTTTCATTGGTAGCCTGGTTTAGAAATGCGGTATAGTACCGTTGTCATTTTGTTACCTGGTTTATGGCCAGAATTTTGAAAAATTGACAAAAACATCTCAAAAAGAGCCAAAAAATAGATGTATTTTTACTAATAACAAAATATTTTAAAATAATTTTTTGTGCGCTTAAATTACTGATATTTACTAATATGTAAAATGATGTAATTGATGAGTTTTTTGGTGTTGTTCAGCTAATATTTTTTTGTTCTGTAATATTAAGCTCTAAATTTTTGCGCTTTAAATTTCATATTGTCCTATGTCTTCGCGGCTTTTGCGGATCTTGGGAAAGATAACCGTTAAGTCCTGGGAAAGAACAAGTGTTTTTTTGACAGGAAGCAATCTCTTTAAGTCCGGAAAATAACGCTATTCGTGACATAGTTGGGTGCGCTGGTCGAAAAAGTTTTAGCATATGGACCATATTGAATAGTTTAGTTTCGAAAAAATAATCACATTCATACCGTTAGTTATGCATCGATATTTAGTACAAGCTAATGATATTAGCCACAAGGAAGTGGGGAAATTCGAAGAAACCCGTTACGAAAGGTTTCACAATGAGGTCTTTGAAAATTCTTACCAGGCTTCTGTCCTTGTTGCCGAGGAAATAGCGCAACTTATTAAGGACAAACAGGAAAAAGGGAAAAACTGCGTGCTCGGTCTTGCTACGGGATCTTCACCTATAAAGGTATATGAAGAACTGGTGCGTATGCATCGCGAAGAGGGGTTGAGTTTTGCTAACGTAATTACTTTTAACCTGGATGAGTACTATCCTATGAATAAGGATAACCACCAGAGTTACCATTACTTTATGCATCAGCACTTGTTTGATCATATCGATATAAAACCGGAGAATGTTCATATCCCTGACGGCAGGGTGTCCCTGGAAGAGATCCACCAGTATTGTATCGATTATGAAATGAAGATCAAGGAACACGGCGGGCTGGATTTCCAGTTGCTCGGAATCGGCCGTACGGGGCATGTCGGATTTAACGAACCGGGGTCTCACTACAATTCCGGGACGAGGATCATTACCCTTGACTACTTGACCAGGGGAGATGCCGCATCGGACTTTAACGGTATTGAAAACGTGCCGAAAAGGGCTATAACCATGGGCATAGGTACGATACTTAAAGCCAGGCGTATTGTACTGCTCGCGTGGGGTCATAAGAAGGCGGATATCGTCAAGAAGACGATAGAAGAAGATATTACCTCCAATGTTCCCGCAACATACCTGCAACAGCATAAAAATACTACGTTTATACTGGATTATGAGGCAGCTTCGGAGCTTACACGTTTTAAAACTCCATGGCTCGTAGGGCAATGTGTATGGACTGATGAGTTGAAGCGCAAGGCGATGGTGTGGCTCAGTTTAAAAACAAACAAACCTATCCTGAAACTGACAGACAGGGATTATAACGATAACGGTATGTCCGGCTTACTGGCTCAGGAAGGCTCTGCTTACGAGTTGAATATACAAATGTTCAATGTGTTGCAGCATACCATTACCGGCTGGCCCGGAGGAAAACCCAATGCGGATGATACCAATCGTCCGGAAAGAGCGGAACCTGCCAAAAAACGGGTGATTATATTCAGCCCGCATCCCGATGATGATGTGATCTCTATGGGAGGTACCTTCTGTCGTCTGATAGATCAGGGGCACGATGTGCATGTAGTGTACCAGACTTCCGGTAATATTGCCGTAACGGACGCGGAAGCCCTGAAGTTTGCCGAGGTAGCCAAAGACATTAACGGGGATGAAACCCCATCCGTATTTAAAGAAGCTATAGATTTTCTCAATAACAAAAGGGAAGACCAGATAGATTCCCTGGACGTAAGGAAGCTGAAAGGGCTCATACGAAGAAGGGAATCCTACGGGGCTACACGTTACGTGGGTCTGGAAGATAAAAAAGTACATTTCCTCGATCTGCCTTTTTACGAAACCGGCGAAGTAAAGAAAAATCCGCTCGGGGAGGAAGATATACAGATCATCGTAGATATCATAGCGGAGATAAAACCGCACCAGATATACGCTGCCGGAGACCTGGCCGATCCGCATGGTACACATAAAGTGTGCCTGGACGGTATTTTTGAAGCGTTGAAGCGATTAAAACCCGAATCTTACATGGATGACTGCTGGGTGTGGTTATATCGCGGAGCATGGCACGAATGGGGGTTGGATGAAATTGAAATGGCAGTGCCTATGAGTCCGGACCAGGTGATCCGTAAACGGAATGCTATTCTTTTCCACCAATCGCAAAAAGACCGGGTGATGTTCCAGGGAGATGATTCCAGGGAGTTCTGGGTCAGAGCAGAAGAGAGGAACAAAGCCACCGCAAGGTTATACGATGCTTTAGGGTTGGCCGAGTACGAAGCCATAGAGGCGTTTAAGAGATATCATTTTTAGTGTTTTTCAATTATTAATCATTACGTTCCGATCCGCCTGTTTTTTAGCAGGCGGATTTTGAATTATAGATGGCGGGATATTGTTGGTTCTTTGTCAGGAAAGAGGGAGTTTTTCCGGTAACTTTATATGGATCAAAAAAGGTTTTCGTCAGTCCCCATACTTATAATAAAATTGTAGAAATAGCATTTATAGGTCGATGAATGGCTTTTCGTGTTAAATAATGAACGCTGAAAGTTAAAAGTTTTTAACGAAAACGTTAGAAATGCACAAACATCCGCAATAAGATTTTTAAGTAAAAAATTATTAAATATCTTTGGTAGCTTTTAAAACAAAAATCATGTCAAACATTATAAAAAAGGTTGCTGTTCTAACTTCCGGAGGGGATTCTCCCGGTATGAATGCAGCAATCCGTTCCGTTGTTCGTACCTGTGCATATTATAAGCTGGAATGTGTTGGTGTCTACAGGGGGTACCAGGGAATGATAGAAGGCGATTTTAAGGTTATGAATGCCCGGAGTGTGAATAACATTATCACCAGGGGCGGCACCATCCTGAAATCGGCAAGATCTAACGATTTTCGTACTGTTGAGGGCAGAAAGAAGGCATATGAGAAGCTGAAAGAACACGGAATAGAGGCCTTTGTGGTCATCGGAGGAGACGGGTCTTTTACGGGGGCGATGATCTTCAGTGAGGAATTCGGTTTTCCGGTAATGGGTATTCCCGGTACTATTGATAACGATATTTATGGTACGAGTTTTACGCTTGGTTACGATACGGCATTGAATACGGTGGTGGAAGCCATTGATAAAATACGGGATACGGCTATTTCCCACAACAGACTGTTCTTTGTTGAGGTTATGGGACGTGATGCGGGGCATATTGCACTGAATACCGGTGTTGGTGCCGGTGCTGAGGAAATTCTTATCCCCGAAGAGAACCTGGGGCTGGAAAGATTGCTCGAATCCCTGGAGAGAAGCCGGCTGTCCGGAAAATCTTCCAGCATTGTCGTAGTAGCCGAAGGAGATAAAATAGGGAAAAGCGTTTTTGAACTTAAAGAATACGTGGAACAAAACCATCCGGACTATGATGTCAGGGTAACAGTACTCGGGCATATTCAGCGGGGCGGAAGCCCTACCTGTTTTGACCGTGTCCTGGCCAGCAGAATGGGCGTGAAAGCGGTAGAAAGCCTGCTGGAAGGTAAGTCCAACTATATGGTTGGTTTCCGTGAAGATAAAATCCTGCTTACCCCATTGGAAAAGGCAGTAAAAGGAAAAACCGAAATAGACAAGGAGCTTTTGCGCGTGTCGGATATTATGACCACATAACCCCCGTTTTTTCGTAACTTAGAGGAAAAATAAAAACAGCAAATCAAAGTAAATCATAAATAATTATTTAGATCATGTCAAACTTAAAAATTGGTATTAACGGTTTCGGAAGAATCGGACGACTAGTGTTCAGGGAAACCGTAAAAAGAGATAATGTAGATGTAGTAGCTATTAACGACCTGTTAGACGTAGATCACCTGGCATACCTGTTGAAATATGATTCTGTACACGGTACATTCCAAGGTACCGTAGAAGTAAAGGACGGTAACCTTGTGGTAAACGGAAAAACTGTCAGGATCACTGCCGAAAGAGATCCTAAAAGCCTGAAATGGGACGCGGTAGGAGTTGATGTAGTGGCAGAGTGTACAGGTATTTTTACTACCCTCGATACTGCTCAACAACACATAGAGGCCGGAGCCAAAAAAGTAGTTATCTCTGCGCCTTCAAAAGATGCTCCTATGTTTGTAATGGGGGTAAACCACAAAGAAGCAAAATCTACCGATAATATAGTGTCTAACGCTTCCTGTACCACCAACTGTCTTGCGCCGATTTCTAAAGTGCTGAATGACGCTTTTGGTATCGAGGAAGGTCTGATGACTACCGTACACGCCACTACGGCGACACAACTTACTGTAGACGGTCCGTCCAGAAAAGATTTCCGCGGGGGAAGAAGTGCGATGCTCAACGTTATTCCTGCAGCTACGGGTGCTGCCAAAGCCGTTACCAAAGTAATCCCCGAACTGGAAGGTAAACTTACCGGAATGGCATTCAGGGTTCCTACTGCGGACGTATCTGTAGTAGACCTTACCGTCAGGCTTAAAAAAGAGACTTCTTACGAAGAGATCAAAAAAGCGGTAAAAACCGCTTCCGAAGGCGAATTAAAAGGAATCCTCGGATACACGGAAGAATTGGTAGTGTCTCAGGATTTCGTAGGAGATACCCGTACCAGTATCTTTGATGCGGATGCAGGAATAGAGCTTAACTCCAAATTCTTTAAAGTTATAGCATGGTATGATAACGAAGCGGGATATTCCAGCAAATTGGTAGATCTGGCACTTCACGTATCTTCATTATAATAAGATAGTAGTCAAAAAAGATAAATAGAGTAAAGGAAAATATATACAGCTTCTCTATTTGTACTTTATTAATAAATTATTGAGAATATGATATTAATTGTTGATAGTGGAGCCACAAAATCAGATTGGATCGCCTTAGATGAGGAAGGAAACAAGTTATTTTTAACAAAGACCCTGGGGCTTAGTCCGGAAGTGCTTACCCGGGAAATTATAGACGAACGTCTTGCCAATAATTTCGAACTGAGTAATAATAAAGATAAGGTAACCCAACTCTATTTTTACGGTGCCGGCTGCGGTACGGACAGGATGAAGACATACCTTACGAAGATTTTTAAGAATTTCTTCGTAAATGCCAAGACATTCATCAAAGAAGATACCTATGCGGCAATACACGCTACGGCAGAGCCGGGAGAGCATGCTATTGTCTGTATCCTGGGAACCGGGTCCAATTGCAGTTATTATGACGGCAGCGAAGTTTTTCAGAAAGTGATATCCCTGGGGTATATACTTATGGATGATTGCAGCGGAAATTATTTCGGTCGTCAACTGCTACGGGATTACTATTACCACAGGATGCCGAAAAGTCTGGCACATAAGTTTTCGGAAGCTTATGACCTGGAGGCGGATGTCATTAAAAATAACCTTTATAAACAACCTAATCCGAATACGTACCTGGCAACATTTGCAAGGTTTGTTATTGAAAACCGCGAACATGAATACAGCCAGAAGCTTATTCGGAAAGGAATGCAGTTGTTTATAGATAATTCCATACGCCAATACGAACAGGCGGAATCAGTCCCCGTACATTTTATAGGTAGTATTGCATATTATCTTCAGGAAGAACTGAACGAAGTTATGGCGCAGAACAATTTGAAAGTGGGTAAGATATTACGTCGTCCTATCGACAACCTTGTAGAATATCACAGGTCTATTGTATTCAATAAGTAGCATATAGAATATACAAATGTGAAAAGAGGTTGCCTAAAAAGGTAACCTCTTTTTTTATTCCGTATATATGGTTAATGCTTTCTGTGTAGGCACCACCGGCCGGGGAAAAGCACACTCCTTTCTTTTCCGGATATCATTTTTAAGTTATCTAAGTGTTCTTTTTAGAAGTATAAAGGAACATCTTTTTATAGCTAAATTCAATTCTATATGCTTGTAGGGTATAAAAAA
This sequence comes from Sinomicrobium halophytocola, assembly GCF_052983395.1. NCBI lineage: Bacteria > Pseudomonadati > Bacteroidota > Flavobacteriia > Flavobacteriales > Flavobacteriaceae > Sinomicrobium > Sinomicrobium halophytocola. The sequence continues at coordinate 51,932 of NZ_JBRKIT010000036.1, read as the reverse complement.
ACAGATCCCGAAAATTATCGGGACAAAGAATTTTCCCTCCAAGCCATAAAATGCACGACGAATCTGCTACAATGAATAATTCGTATATCCGTGGCAAAACAAACAGACGCTAAAGTTCGTAACAGTTTATTTTCCCGCAATCATGGAGATCTCCACGTTTACGAACTTAGGTAAATTGGCGACTTCCACAGTTTCTCGGGCAGGGGCATTTTCTTCACTGAAATACCTGCCGTAGACTTCGTTTATTTTGGCGAAGTTGTTCATGTCGCTTATAAAAATGGAAGATTTTATCACGTTTTCAAATCCCATTCCGGCGGCTTTGAGGATGGCCTCCAGGTTTTGCATTACCCTGGTAGTCTCTTCTTCTATGGAGTTCAGGTTTAATTCCCCGGTGATGGGATCCAGCGCGATCTGTCCTGAAATATAAAGCGTATCTCCTGTGAGTACGGCCTGGTTATAAGGGCCTATCGGTGCCGGTGCCTGATCGGTGTTGATTATTTTTTTCATATGCTTAGAGTTTTTATCGTTTCGTTTTTGGTTCCTTTGAAACGTGTTACTACAGGTTTCTGTCCGGAGCTCGTCTCTTTTCCCATTTGAGATCGCTGAGCATGGAACTTTTTATCCCGATAAAGAAGTACCAGGCGGTGCGGGTACCGAAGGGAGTCCAGCTAAAATTCATACGCCAGCTTTCGAGGTCCCTTTCAAAACGGAGCTGGGTGTAGGAGAACCCTCTGTTCTTAAAATCATATCCGGAAGACACACCTACCCGCCATTTGGGCGATAGCTCTACGTTGCCCGAGAACATCAGCGAGTTATTGCTGATTTCGTTCTGCCTGTTCGAATTGGAATATGTCATAGAATACGCCAGTCTCAAGTCCCACGGCAGCGTAGCGCCATAATACTTGGTCTCTTCCTCCTCTTCCTCGTCTTCTTCATCGTCGGCAAACATCCGGCCGTCACTAAAGTCCTGGTTAGTACCAAAAAGATCGTCATCTCTTCCTCCGCTGGACGTATTGTCCGTTTCACGATCCACGCCGCTGCCCTTAAATGTTTTACTTGAAATGGTGTAACTGGTTGTAAGGTTGGCATTGGTAAGCCGGAACAGGCTGCCACCATTGTCAATGTTGAATTTTTCTATCCTTCTCCCGCTGTTGTCTATGGCATAAGGGTCTAATGTGGCCCCGAAATTGACTGTCATTTTATTGTCAAACAGGGGGATTCCTCCGGTAACTCTCAGCGGACTCCAGGGTAGGGAATCTGCCGCAATATTATAGCTTGTTGAGAAATTCAGGTTATTGAGCAGGATTATCTTTTTGGGTTCGGTTGCCGTGGTGTCTTTATCCGTTACTTTAGCTTCGAGGGTGTTGCTTAGAGAAATTCCGATGTTGTTGGAATTTCCTCTGCTCGGCGTACCGTAAACACCACCTTCGAACCTGGTATATTGTTCGACATCTCCTTCTTCGTTGGCAATATATTCGTCGTAATACTGGTCAAATCCGGGGGTGTAACCATAGCTGATGGATGGTCGCATAACATGCCGGATAGCCTGTATTTTTTTACCTTCTTTAAAAAGGAACGTACCATAGACCGTAGTACCCAGACTGGCGCTGAAATTGTACTGTCCGAAACGGTCAAAACCGCTTATGGTATCTATGGGAGCCTCTTCCAGTTCCTCGCTGTAATCATGCCTTTTAATGGTTTTCAGTTGCCATACCTCGTCGTAATTCACACTTGTGGATACGCTCAGGTATTTCATTATCTTAAAGTTGGTGCTTACCGGAATACTGTGTCGAAACCCGGTTTTGGCGTCTTCGAACATTTCCTTTTTAAAAAACAGCGAATCCGTGGTCTGGAAACGGTTTTCAGCCCTCAGGTTGTACTGGAAGTTAATGTTCTGGAAAAATCCTTTTTTAATACCGGATTTCGGGGCAAAAGGATAAATGCGCTCCACACTGGCCTGCAAAGTCGGAAGGGTCATATTTATAACCTCGGTATTGGTATTTTGGGAATGCGTGGCGGTCACGCTCAGGTTGACCGCAGGGTATCCCGGAAATGATTTGGAATAAGACACGGACGAGGACAGGGTATTGTTCATAAAGTTCCCTGTATTGATCTGGTTGTAAGAGTCTTTATAGTAGCGGCTGCTTCCCAGGTTTACACTTGCCGAGAACCTTGAACTGGGGTTGGATTTGGCATCCTGCGAATGCGACCACTGTAAGTTGTATGTCGTCCCCCTGCTGTAATCCGGAAATCCTTTTTGTCCCTGCACCAGGTTCTCAAACCGAAAATTAAAGTTTCCCCGGAAACGATATCTCACCGCGTAGTTTGTCTCTGTGCGGAAACCATAACTGCCATTGGTGTAATAGTCTCCCAGTACGGCCAGGTCTAAAAAGTCATTAATGGCAAAGTAATAACCCCCGTTCTGTAAAAAATACCCCCGGTCGTTGATCTCTCCAAAGGTTGGGAAAATGAGCCCGGATTCACTGCTTTTTTGGGACATGGGAAAATAGGCGAAGGGTACGGCTATGGGGGTTGGTACATCAGCAATATACATGTTGCTGAACCCGGCGATAACTTTTTTCTTCGGAACGAATTTTGCCTTACGAACCCGGATATAGTATTCCGGATCATCCAGGTTCTTGGAAGTGGTGAGTTTTCCTTCATGCAGGAAATACACCGAATCATTTTCCTTTTTAGTGATCTCTGCAAATACATTCATCTCACCACCTACGGTCTGTTCTGACCTGGAGTTCCATATCAGGGCCTTTTGTGTGTCGAAATTATACCGGATGGAATCGGGTTCGACAATATTGCTCCCCTGTTTAAAGTAAGGGGTCTGGGTCAGGGTGCCGGTAGAATCTTTGATCCGTCCTGCATATACCTCCTTTTTTTCGTAGTCAATAACGATGATCCCTGCTTTCAGTTCGGTATCCTGGTAATAGACTTCCGCTTCGTTATACAGGTGTATTTTGTTTTCGCTGCGTATGGTCTTCTGGTAGTCTTTGGCCTTGTATTTGATCTGATCGTCCAGGAACCCTTTTTTTTGGGGTACGCTATCTTTTTGTATACTGTCTCGTTGTATACTGTCTGTGAGCTGTGTACTTTCTGTTAAAATGTTATTGGCAATAATGGAATCACGTACCTGTATGTACGGTGGTAACTCATTTACAGGGACCTGTGTAGAGTCTTGTTTGGCTTCAATGTTTAAAGGCCGCTTTACCGGAGTTTCCTGTGCGATGAGAAACGATTGGCCGAACAGCAAAATAAGCATTAAAAGTATGTAAGGGTTGTTTGCTCGCAACGCTTTAAATCCTATTTTTGTAAAAATATAGCTTGGTGTTCCGTTTGTGATACAGGACTTTATTCCCATCCTGGGTTTCACACAGGCAAAGATGTAAAAAAAATATACGAATTCCTCGTAACGGGTTTTGATTTTATGTTTTTTTTGGCAGCTTCATATAATCCTCTGCGCGGAAAACATCCGGAGTTGTGTATTCCTTTTCAGGATGTAAAAATAGGCGGATTACCGTTAATAACGTCATCCTTTTTGACAATATTTCAGATTCGTGACGTTTTAATTATAATTAAAGTATAGGTAACTGCAGTAATGTTTGCTGTAAAACAAAAGTAAATGATAAGAAAAATTTGGTTATTACCGGTTTTGCTTACCGGATTTATCTGGTTGAGTTCGTTTGGAGGAGGAGATAAGAAAGAAAAGGCAAAAAAAGTTTTTACCGTCGTCCTGGATGCAGGACATGGAGGGCACGATCCTGGGAATATAGGTAATGGAGCCAAGGAGAAGGATGTGGCTTTGGATATTGTCCTGGCTGTCGGAAGGGAGTTGGAAAAACATCAGGATATAAAAGTAGTTTACACGCGGAAAACAGATAAATTTATAAATCTGTATGTCAGAGGTAAAATAGCCAATGAGGCTAATGCGGATCTCTTTGTGTCTATACATTGTAATTCGCATAACTCCAATGCTTACGGAACCGAGACATTTGTACTTGGGCTGCATGCAAACAAACGAAACTTCGAAGTGGCCAAAGCGGAGAACGAAGTGATTTACCTGGAAGAAGACCACGAATCCAATTATGCTCAATACGATATTAATTCCCCGGAATCTGTTATTGGTCTTACTATTATGCAAGAAGAATTTTTAGGACAAAGTATTCGGCTTGCCAAGTTTTTGCAGGATAATTTTACCGTAAAGCTCAAACGGAAAAACCGGGGCGTAAAACAGGCCGGGTTTATTGTACTGCATCAAACCTTTATGCCTAGTGTGCTGATTGAAACCGGTTTTTTAAGCAACAAGAACGAAAAGAGCTATCTCGCATCTAAAAAAGGCAAGACGGAAATGTCAAATAATATAGCTGAGGCTATTGTCCGTTATAAAAAAGAACTCACCAGTAACATAGCGGTCGATGATGTGCCCGTAAGCCCGGCCCCGGAAAGTGATGTCGCTACCGGGGTGGTGTTTAAGGTACAGGTGGCCGCCGGAAGCAATAAAATAGAACCCAAACGCTATAATTTCAGGGGGCTTGAGCCTATATCTATGGAGAACGTTGGCAGTGTTTACCGTTATCTTTACGGAAAGACCCCCAGTTATCAGGAAGCTAAAAACCTGCAACGCCAGGCTAAAGATAAAGGATATACAGAGGCTTACATCGTTGCATACAGGGACGGGGAGCGGATTTCGGTAGATGAGGCCTTAAAGGGAAATTAACCCTTTTTGCCCGGCTGCCGCTTATAGCGTACTTTCTTATATTACCCGGAAGGAGATGTCTCCGGGCAAAATTATTGGTTGTAATACGTTGGAAATACTTAATAGCGAATTTTGTGAATGGCGACTTCCTAAAAATAGCATCTTTAATATCCGTAATCTAAAAAGCGTCTTAAGAAAATTATTTCTAAATTTGTTCACAACGCAAAAGTGAGAACATTTGAAGATATCAAGAGAAATTAAGACAGCTATAATAGTACTAGGCGGTATATTGTTGTTTATACTGGGATTTAGCTTTTTGAAATCCAATCCAATATTTAAATCATATCGTACCTATTATGCTGTGTATGATCATGTGGGAGGACTGGCAACGGGCACTTCGGTGAGTATTAACGGTTTCCCGGTAGGGAAGATCATGGATATTCGCTTTCTGGATGAAAAAGGTAAATTACTGGTGACGTTTTCCGTGGAGAATGATTTCGAATTTTCCCAGAGCAGCAAGGCCGTGCTTTTCGATACGGGTATCATAGGCGGAAAAGGCATCCAGATCGTTCCGGTCTTCGATGGCAGCCCGGTATCGGTTTCCGGGGATACTCTCCCTTCTTCCATAAAACCGGGACTTACGGAACTGGTAACACAAAAACTGACCCCTTTACAGGCGCAACTGGGCAGTATGCTGGAGCATGCGGATTCTGTCCTTTCAGGGTTCAATACCATATTGGATGATGAAGCCAGGGCAAACCTCCAGGGCAGTATGGCCAATTTAAAGGAAATAACAGATAATTTTAAAAGCAGTTCCGCTGCGCTAAACGGGCTTTTACGGGATAATAAAGAAAAACTGGACAACTCCATTAATAATATTGAAGGGCTCACCGGTAACCTGAAAGATGTTTCCGGCACACTTGCTGAAGCCAACCTGGGCCAGACAATGGCGGAGTTACAGCAAACGATCAACGGTTTTAACAATGTCATTGCAAAAATAGACCGGGGAGAAGGTTCCGTGGGAAAACTGTTGAAAGACGAAGAACTTTATGATAACCTTGCCGGGGCTTCCCTGCAGTTGGAACAACTTCTGGAAGACATGAAGCTCAACCCCAAACGATATGTTCATTTTTCCCTTTTCGGCAAAAGACCGAAACCTTACGAAACCCAGGAAGAAGAAACCGGGAACAAAACAGAGGATCAATAAGGAAAGGATGTAAGAGTTGGTCCGGGTTATAATCCAAAAAACGTACTATGGCTATCATACCTAACATAATTTTTGCTGTTATCCTCTTTGCAGGGATTTTCTTTTTCGTAAGGAATGTACGCAAGCTGATCCGCAACATCAGGATGGGGAAAGCTACGGACAGGTCAGATAACAAAGCTGAACGTTTCAGGAACATGGCCCGTATTGCCCTGGGGCAGCAAAAAATGGTAGTTCGCCCCGTGGCGGGGATACTGCATATCATCGTTTATCTCGGGTTTATTATAATAAATATAGAAGTACTTGAGATTATTATTGACGGCCTTTTTGGTACCCACCGGATATTCTCATTCCTCGGGGGTTTTTATGCTGTTCTTATAGGAGGTTTTGAAATCCTGGCCTTGTTGGTATTGGTCTCTGTTGTTGTCTTCTGGATACGGAGAAATATTATTCGTCTACAGCGTTTCTGGAAGCCGGAGATGAAAGGATGGCCCAAAAATGACGGTAATTTCATCCTGTATTTCGAGATGGTATTGATGGTGCTTTTCCTGGTGATGAACGCCACCGATGTTTCTTTTCAGCAAATGCAGGCGGGTAATGTGGTAAGCGGATTCATAGCGCCGTTATTTAACAGTCTGCCGGAGTCTACACTGCATGTCATCGAACGAAGTGCATGGTGGTTGCATATTACGGGAATACTGATTTTCCTGAATTACCTGTATTATTCCAAACACCTGCATATTTTACTGGCATTTCCGAATACTTATTTTGCAAGCCTGAACCCGAAAGGACAGATGGATAATCTGGAAGCGGTGACTAAAGAAGTAAAACTGATGATGGACCCCAATGCCGATCCGTTTGCCGCTCCTGCCGAAGGAGAAGCTCCCCCGGAAAAATTCGGGGTATCGGATGTAGCAGATCTCAACCGGGTCCAGTTGTTGGGTGCTTATACCTGTACGGAATGCGGAAGATGTACCAGCGAATGTCCGGCGAATCAGACCGGGAAAAAACTTTCCCCGAGAAAAATTATGATGGACACTCGGGATCGTCTCGAAGAAGTTGGAAAAAATATAGATAATAATGGTACTTTTGTAGAAGATAATAAATCATTATTGGATGATTATATAACCAGGGAAGAACTCTGGGCCTGTACTTCTTGCAATGCATGTGTGGAAGCCTGCCCGGTAAGTATCAATCCCATGTCGATTATCCTGGATATGCGGCGTTATCTCGTTATGGAACAATCGGCTGCACCGGCCGAGCTGAACAATATGATGACGAATATAGAGAATAACGGAGCGCCATGGCCGTATAATCAAATGGACAGGCTTAACTGGAAGAATGAATAAAGACAAGTAAATTAAAGTATAACCAATCCAAATGAGGTCCGCGAGAGGACGAGAAACTATGAAAAAGGAAGACGTAGAAAGGCTGTTGCACGATAAAGTAGAAGCAGGAGAACATGTAAGCCCGGTATTGCCCGAGGGAATAAAAAACTACCTGATCGACATTGACGGTACCGTTACCGAAGACGTGCCGAACGAAGAACCGGAAAGAATGGCAACCTGCGAGCCGTTCCCGGATGCCCTGGCAACGTTGAACAAATGGTATGAAGAGGGACATGTGATAACCTTTTTTACCTCCCGTACGGAGGATCACAGGAAGGTAACCGAGGAATGGCTGGATAAACACGGATTTAAATATCACGGGTTGCTTATGGGAAAACCCAGGGGTGGTAATTATCATTGGATAGATAACCACCTGGTAAGGGCTACAAGATATAACGGTAAGTTTACAGATCTTATCGAAAAAGAAGTTACCATCGAGGTATTCGATGACGGAAAGCACGACTAAAAAGTATTTGTGATTTCGGGTCGACGGTTTGCAGATACATAATATAGCTTCTGGCCGAAGATCCGAAATCGTAAATCCAAAAATCGTATATTTATGAAAGTACCTACCATGGCCGAAATGATGGCGGAAGGAAAACAGCCCGAAGTACTGTTCTGGGTAGGCTGTGCCGGAAGTTTTGATGACAGGGCCAAGAAGATCACCAAGGCACTTGTAAAGTTGCTTAACAAAGCCAATGTGGAATTTGCCGTACTCGGAACAGAAGAAAGTTGTACGGGAGATCCGGCAAAGAGAGCGGGGAACGAATTCCTTTTCCAGATGCAGGCGGTGACGAATATAGAGGTGCTTAATGCTTATGAAATTAAAAAGATAGTAACCGCATGCCCGCATTGCTTCAATACCCTGAAGAATGAATATCCTTCGCTTGGCGGGAATTATAAGGTCATGCACCATACCCAGTTCCTGAAGGCCTTGCTGGAAGAGGGCAGGCTTTCTATAGAAGGAGGTAAATTCAAAGGTAAACGGATTACCTATCACGATCCGTGCTACCTGGGACGTGCCAATGACGTCTATGAAGCCCCACGCGATCTTATACGAAAGCTGGATGTGGAACTGGTAGAAATGCGCAAATGTAAAAAAGCCGGACTGTGTTGTGGTGCCGGAGGGGCACAGATGTTCAAAGAACCCGAAAAAGGAGCTAAGGATGTCAATGTCGAAAGGACCGAACAGGCGCTGGAAACCCAGCCGAATATCATAGCGGCCGGTTGTCCTTTTTGCAATACCATGATGACAGACGGAGTGAAAAGTAAGGAAAAAGAGTCTGAAATAGCGGTTATGGATGTTGCGGAACTCATAGCCAATGCAGAAGACCTGTAATTCATCCGGATTTTAATTCAAGGGTTCAGGGAAAAGTCTTCATCCCCCAGGATTCTCATAGGAGTATAAACAAATCTAAAATCGTAAATCCATCATGTATATTGCCTTTAATGAACTCCCCGAAACATCGAGGATATGGATATACCAGGCCAACAGGAGCTTCACCGAGAAGGAGCTGACAGAGATCAAGGCCAGGACAGAAGTATTTTTAAAAGAATGGACGGCTCATGGCGCTGCATTGCAGGCCGCTTTTGAGATCAGATACAATCGTTTTATTGTAATTGGGCTCAACCAGGATGTGCACACCGCTTCCGGATGCTCCATAGATGCGTCCGTACATTTTATCCAGCAACTGGAAAAAGACTATAATGTGGATCTTCTGGACAAAATGAACGTATCTTATAAACAAGGTGATTTTGTCGCTTATAAGACCCTTATGGAATTTAAGAAGATGGCCAAAGACCGGGCCGTTTCCGGAAAGACGATCGTTTTCAACAACCTGGTGTCTAACAAGCAGGAATATGAAGAACACTGGGAAGTACCCGCTGAAGAAAGCTGGCATTCCCGCTTTATAAAGTAAATGAGTTCAATGCCCATTGTTGTCTGACCCGTAATTTCGGGTCTTTTTGTATACTGAGAATACAGACCCTGGTTCCGGAGTTGGGAGTCACGAAAGATGAATTAGCTTTTAATCTCTCATAATGATGTTTTCTTGCTCGATAGTATCAGGGGATGTCCGAATCGCTATCGAAGATAATTGCATTAAAAAACGCAGAACTACCGACTAAAGACTTCATAATTTTCACACCCGATCCTATATAAAAAGTGCTTGAGCACATAAATCCGGCATTGTTGATAATCCTGTCAGTAATTTTGTCTTTTTAATTTACCGAGATAACCGTATATTGCCTGTGTTTTCCAGAAAACAAGGTGATTTATGAAGAAAATATTGGTATTGCTGTTAGTGATCCCGTTATGGTGTTTTGCACAGGAAACTGACCCTCTCTCGGTAGGAAATGAGTATTTACAGCAAAAATGGGTAGACAGTATCTATACGAAAATGAGCCTGAAGGAGAAGATCGGGCAATTATTTATGGTAGATATCTTCCCGGAGAAAGGAGAAAAACAAGTAGAACGGGTAGAAAAACTGATCCGGGAATACCATGTTGGCGGCATTATTTTCTTTAAGGGGCATCCCTATGAACAGGCCCTGCTTACCAATAAATTTCAGGCTATGTCCAAAGTGCCACTTATGGTGGGGATGGATGCCGAATGGGGATTGTCCATGCGCCTGGACTCCACATTTGCCTACCCGTGGAATATGACCCTGGGAGCAGTGAAAAATAATAAACTGATAGAGCAGGCAGGATACCAGATAGGAAAGCATGCACGAAGATTGGGAGTCCATATCAATTTTGCACCGGATATCGATATCAATACCAATCCGGAAAACCCGATTATAGGTAACCGCTCTTTCGGAGAAGACAAATACAATGTAGCGGATAAAGGTGCCGCTTTTGCCCGGGGAATGCGGAATGCCGGTATACTGGCCTGTGGAAAACATTTTCCCGGGCACGGGGACACCCAGACCGATTCGCACAAAACGCTTCCCATCATATCTTTCAGTAAAACCCGAATCAGCAATGTGGAATTATTTCCCTACAATCGCCTTATTTCGGAAAATCTCGAAAGTGTTATGGTCGCGCACCTGGATGTGCCGGCGCTGGAAAGCAGGTCCGGGTACCCGTCTTCCATATCCAAAAATATCATTACCGGGTTGCTTAAAGAAGAACTGGGATTTGAGGGGCTCATATTTACCGATGCCCTTAATATGAAAGGGGCTTCCGATTTTACTGTTCCCGGAGATATAGATCTCGCAGCTTTTATGGCCGGCAATGATATGCTGGTTATGTCTCTCGATGTCCCGAAAGCGACTCAGAAACTTACACAAGCTTATGAAAAGGGAGAAATTACTGAAGAAAGGCTGGCCTATTCCGTAAAAAAGATACTCAGGGCAAAGTTTAAAGCCGGACTGCAGCGCTATGTGCCCATACAGACTGAAAACCTTTATCAGGATCTGAATACCCGTAGGGACAGTATTCTGGAAGAAGATATTTATGCCCATGCCATTACCGTGGCAAAAAATCAGGATAGCCTGTTACCGCTTACTTCCCTGGAAGAAAAAAAGATAGCTTACGTGCATTTGGGAGATGATAGGGGAGGTGATTTTTTAAAAGCCCTGAACCGGTACGCACGTGTGGATTATATTACCGCAGAGAAACCGGATAGGCTTCTCAAAGACCTGGAGCCCTATAATACGGTGATTATCGGGCATCACAGGTCCAATGCTTCTCCGTGGAAACCTCATGATTTTACGGTAAAAGAGTTGACATGGCTTTATGAAATTGCCAGGGAAAAGAAAGTAATACTCACCACTTTTGTAAAACCCTACAACCTCCTCAAATTAAATACCCTGGAGAACATAGAGAGTATAGTTATTGGCTATCAGAACAGTCCGGTGGCACAACGTAAGGCTGCTGAGGTTATCTTCGGGGCTATCGGTGCCAGTGGAATATTGCCTGTCACGGCAAACAAGGACCTTTTGGTAAATACCGGTATAGAAACTGTTCCGTTGGGAAGGCTGCAATACGGTATTCCGGAGAGCGTTGGAATGAGTTCGGATATCCTTAAGAAAATTGATTCCATAGCAAAAGATGCTATAAAGACCCTGGCTATGCCCGGAGCACAGATCCTGGTGGCCAGAAAAGGAAAAGTAGTTTATAATAAAAGTTTCGGGAGGCATACGTATACCGGTAATACCGCGGTTGCAAATGATGATATTTACGATGTGGCTTCCCTGACCAAGATACTTGCCACACTTCCTCTGATAATGAAAATGGACGATGAGAAAAAAATAGCGATAGATTCTACCCTGGGCAGTATTTTGCCGGAGTTTAAAGGGACGAACAAGCAGGACCTTACCGTTAAAGACCTCTTGCTCCATTATGCCAGGGTAAAACCCTGGATACCGTTCTATCGGTATACGCTCGATAAAGAAACCAAAAAACCGCTGGAAAAATATTATCGCAAGAGTCCGCAGGGTAATTTTAACGTAAAGATAACGGAGCATCTCTACATGCGTGAAGATTATAAAGATTCTATTTTTAAGGATATAAAAGAGAGCGACCTGTTGGCCAAAAAAGAATACAGGTACAGTGATCTCGGTTACTTCATACTGCAAAAATTCATTGAAAAGGCTTACGGGAGCTCAATGGATTCTCTCGGGGAAAAGTTTTTTTACGCTTCTCTGGGGGCGGACCATACCATGTTTAACCCGCTGGACCGTGGAATGGAAAAAGAAAAGATAGTACCTTCAGAAGCCGACGATTATTTTCGTTACGAAGTCATCCAGGGATATGTTCATGATATGGCGGCTGCGATGAAAGGCGGGGTTTCCGGACATGCAGGCTTGTTCTCGGATGCCAATGACATTGCCAAGATTATGCAGATGTATCTTCAAAAAGGATATTACGGGGGGAAGCAATATTTTAAGGAGGGCACGGTAGATAAGTTTAATACCTGTTACTATTGCAGCAGAGATGTAAAACGAGGGCTGGGATTTGACAAACCCCGGCCGGAAAGCCTGGGCAAGGAAATGTATGACAGGGTTCCGAAAAGCAGTTTCTGCCATTCCGGTTTTACCGGCACCTATGCCTGGGCAGACCCGGAAAATGAAATAGTATACGTATTTTTGTCCAACCGGACCTATCCGACAGCGAGTAACCGAAAACTTATAACCCAGGGGACAAGGACCGAAGTATTACGCGTTATTTACGACGCTATAAAAAATTAACAAGTACGATACGGAACAGAGAAGGAAAGTAAACCTATACCCTGAATCCGGACTCAAACACAACACACATGAAAATAGCTATAGTATGTTATCCGACCTTTGGCGGAAGCGGGGTGGTCGCTACAGAACTGGGCATCGCCCTGGGCAACAGGGGACACGAAATTCATTTTATTACATATAAACAACCTGTGAGACTGGCTTTGCTGAACAGTAATATCCATTTCCACGAAGTGCATGTGCCCAAATATCCGCTCTTTCACTATCAGCCTTATGAACTGGCCCTTTCCAGTAAGCTGGTGGATATGGTAAAACTGCACAAGATAGAACTTCTTCATGTGCACTATGCCATACCACATGCTTATGCCGGGTATATGGCCAAACAGATGCTTGCGGAAGAAGGAATTTCCATACCTATGGTAACCACACTGCACGGTACGGATATTACCCTCGTAGGGAGCCATCCGTTTTACAAACCGGCGGTGACTTTCAGTATCAATAAATCCGATGTGGTGACTTCCGTGTCCCAGAGTCTCAGGGAAGATACATTACGACTGTTTGAAGTGAAGAACGATATTCACGTTGTTCCGAACTTTATAGACATGAGCAAGTACAAAAAGAAATTTGAGGATTGCAGGCGGAGTATGATGGCCGATGAGGGAGAGAAGATAATAACCCACATCAGTAATTTCAGGAAGGTAAAGCGTATCCGGGATGTGATAAAGATATTTTACGAAATACAGAAAAAAGTGCCGGCCAAGTTATTGATGATAGGCGAGGGGCCGGAAAAAGAGGGTGCCGAATTACTGTGTGAGGAATTGGGAATCGCGGAAAAAGCTTTGTATCTTGGTAACAGTAATGAAATAGACCGTATTCTCTGTTTTTCAGACCTGTTCCTGCTCCCGTCCGAAACCGAAAGTTTCGGGTTGGTTGCACTTGAAGCCATGGCCAACGGTGTTCCGGTAATTTCCAGCAATACAGGAGGGATTCCGGAAGTAAACAAAAACGGGGTAACCGGTTTTCTAAGCGAGGTCGGTGATGTGAAAGATATGGCTCACAATGCCATTAAACTGCTGACCGATGAAGAAAAGCTGGAAACATTTAAGAAAAATGCAAGGAAAGAAGCGGCTAAATTCGATATAGAGAATATAGTTCCTTTATATGAAGAGATATATCAAAGGGCCTTTACGGTAGCATGATGAAAAAAGGGGCTTAATGCTCCCGATATGTTTCCGGTTTATCCCGAATCAAAATCATATACCATGAAAAGATCCATATTACTGCTGTTTATACTCGTTGGCTGGTACTGCACAGGCCAGGAAGATAAGATTGCGGATAAGCAGGTTTTGGATAAAGCCTTTGATGCTTTTCGGGAAAAGAGTATTACGGATCGTAAATTTACACATAGCGACATTGAACCTCTGATACGTAAAAGGGAAGAGAACGGTGTTTTTTCCGTTCATAAACTCGGTGCATCTGTGGAGGGAAGAAGTATCTACCAGTTACGTTGCGGAAGTGGAAAGACAAAGGTAATGCTGTGGTCGCAAATGCATGGTAACGAAAGTACGGCTACTATGGCGTTATTTGATCTTTTTAATTTCCTGGAAGGCAGGAACGATGGTTTTGACCAGCTTCGTAATCGTATTCTGGAAAACACCATATTGTATTTTATCCCGATGCTCAATCCGGACGGGGCAGAAAAATTCCGCAGAAGGAACAGTTATGATTTTGATCTTAACCGGGATGCCGTGAGAGCTGCTGCACCGGAATCTGTTATCCTGGGTGAAGCAAGGGCCGGAGAAGAACCGGATTTCGGTTTCAATCTGCATGACCAGAGTATATATTACAATGTTTCCGGAACTTCCGAACCTGCGACGATCTCCGTTCTTGCACCGGCCTATAACCGGGAGAGGGAGATAAATGATGTTCGTAAACGTGCTATGCAGGTTATTGTAGGGATGGACCGGCTTTTACAGGAGTACATTCCCGGGGGTGTTGGGAAATACGATGATACTTTTGAACCCCGTGCTTTCGGCGATAATTTCCAGAAATGGGGAACCAGTACCATTCTTATAGAATCCGGGGGATACCCGGATGACCCCGAAAAACAATTTATTAGGAAACTGAATTTTTCGGTTATACTTCATGCCCTTTCGGAAATCGCATCGGGCAATTATGAACAATACCATACCGAAGACTATTTCAGGATTCCGGACAATGATTCCAAACTGACGGACCTTCTTATCCGTAATGTGGAAGTAATAGGGAGGAGCGGGGAACGTTTCCTGACGGATATCAATATTCGTAAGGGAGAGGAAACTCCCCGTATCACCGACCTGGGAGACCTTTCGGTATTTTACGGATATAAGGAACTGGATGCATCCGGTTATACCTGGATGCCCGGTAAGGTCTATGAAAAAACTTATTCATCGGTTCGTGCCATTAGTCCCGATGAAGCTATGTCGCTGCTTCGAAAAGGATATGCCGCGGTTCGGATAGGCTCTTCAGAAAAAGATGAAAAAACAGATATTCCCTTGTTGCTTCTCGGGGAAAAAGAAAATCTTTCCGAAGGGCTGTTTATCGGAAGACCGGGCTATTTTTTCCTGGCCAAAGATGGTAAACCGGTCTATGCTGTGGTGGATGGAGAAGTAGTGAAGTTATAATCTGGCTTTACCCGTTTTTCGGGCACGACCTCATTTCTTAATTTTTATCCTTTTTCTTTCCCCCGAAAAGTCGCTTAAAGAATCCTTCTTTTTTCTTCTTTTTCTTTTCTTTTGTCTTTTTTCTGTTTTCCCGTAGCTCCTTTTTGCGCACTTCGTCCGGATTTCCGAAGATTTTTTCAAGGAAAGTATCTTCGCGGATATTGTCACAGTTCAATTCTTCGAGAACGGAGGCCGATGTGGCCGGAAAACGGGCAGCGGTATAGTTGACATAAGTAGTGTCCCGGTTCATTTTTTGCATGAATTTCGCAAAAACGGGTAGTGCGGAGTTAGCTCCCTGTCCCATGCTTGTGCTGCGGAATCCGATCCGGTGATCGTCTGCCCCTACCCAGGTCACGGTAACGAGGTTAGGCGTAATACCCACAAACCATCCGTCTTTGTTGGATTGTGTAGTGCCGGTTTTTCCGGCGATGGCATTTTGCAGTTTATAAGAATAACGTAACCTGGATGCTGTGCCTTCGTTTACCGTGGCTTTCATCATTTCCAGCATGACCTGCCTGGTGTGTTCAGAAAATGCGGGTTTGGTTGTTTGTTCCGGTTCGAATTCCACAAGTACGTTACCCTCATTATCTTCTATACGGGTAATGAAAAAAGGTTTTACAGGCCTGCTTTTGTTTACATAGGAAGCATAAGCCCCCGCCATTTCTTCCACACTGATCCCTGCTGTACCCAATGCCAGCGAAGGTACTTCGGGTAAAGGAGAAACGATGCCCAGTTTTTTGGCCATAGCAATGGTATTCGGAATGCCAGCGTAGTCAAGTACCTTTACCGCCACAGTATTTATAGAACGACTCAGGGCGTATTTGAGGGAGTAGTTTATAAATTCCTCTTCTTCTTTATCCGTAGCATTGGAAGGGCTCCATCCGTCATATTCTTCGTAAACTACTTTTTTCGGAGAAAAGTACGTGCAGGGATACAGCCCGTTTTCAAGGGCCGTGGTGTAAACGATCGGCTTAAAAGTCGATCCCACCTGCCTTTTGCTCTGCCGTACATGGTCGTACTTGAAATATTTGTAGTTAATGCCACCTATCCAGGTGCGTACCGCCCCCGTTTGCGGATCAATACTTATCATCCCCGTATTGAGGAATTTCAGATAATGCAGTATACTGTCTATGGTACTCCTGTTCGCTATCGTATTTTCTTTCCAGTCAAAGAGCTCGATCTTCCGCGGTTTATTCAGGGAGTCCATGATCTTTTCTTCATCCCATCCCTGCTGTTTCAGGGAAAGGTAAGGTTGCGATCTTTTTATGGCTTCTTCCGTTATTTTTGCATTTGCCATCCAGGGTGCACGTTTGCCGTAACTTTTTTCAAACTGTTGCTGTAGTTTGGAGAGGTGCTCTTGCATGGCCTCTTCGGCTAATGATTGCATTTTGGCATCCAGGGTGGTGAATATCCGGAGGCCGTCCCGATAAATATCATAGGTTTTACCTTCTGAATCGGGGTTTGCTTTGCACCAGGTTTCCACTTCTTTTTTTACCTGTTCCCGGAAATAAGGGGCAATGCCTTCGTCATGAGAATACGCAGTATAATGTAATTCGGTCGGAATTGTTTTCAGGCTGTCATAGACATCCTCTTCCAGGTAGTCATATCGGACCATCTGGTGGAGTACGGTATTACGGCGCTCCCGGCTTTTTTCAGGGAACAGCCTGGGATTGTAATAATAATTGGCCTTGAGCATACCTACCAGGGTGGCTGCTTCATCTGCAGAAAGCAGCCTGGCTCTTTTACCGAAAAATTTATAGGAAGCACTCTCTATACCGTATGTATTATCGCTGAAAGGTACGGTGTTAAGATAAAGGGCCAGGATCTCTTTTTTGTCATATACCCTTTCTATACGCCTGGCGATGATCATTTCACGAAATTTGTTTACCGCGATACCGAGCCTGCCGTAGTTTTTCCTTTTATAAAGGTTCTTTGCCAGTTGTTGTGTGATGGTACTCCCTCCTCCGGAAGAATCGTCACGGAGCAGGATACTTTTGAAGAATACCCGGAAAAAACTGCGGTAATCAATACCGCTGTGGTCATAAAAACGGAAATCTTCCGTGGCGATCAGGGCATCTATCAGGTTCCCGGGAATATCCTCATAAGGGATAGATTGCCTGTCAAACATGTAGTATTTTCCGATGAGTTTATCTTCCTGACCGTATACTTCCGAGGCCTCGGTCTGTACGATCTCTTCTAGTTCTTTCTTGTCCGGAATATGCCCCCACAAGCCAAAGTAGATACTCCAGTAAAACAATAAAAAAGCGAGGGTAAGCCCGCCAATTCCCATAAGGGACCATCGTAACCATTTGGATTTGATCTTTCGCATACGCTAATATATACGCAAAATGAACAATATTAGTATGTCTGTTTGAGATTTTTTTGAATCTGCTGTTGAAATTTCATCGGCATTTCCCGTAAAAGAGATAAAGTATGTATATTTCCGGTAAAAGTCTGCCCTGATTCTTATCGGGTTAAATTTTACGGGATACGGGACAGAACCTTTTTATTTTTGTATTTTGACAACGAATGTAAGGACAGGTAAAAAACAGGTTATGGTAGATATTACACATAAAATAACAACACTGCGTGTAGCTACGGCACAGGCGGAAGTGCAGGTGGGGAAAAAGGAAACGATAGACGCTATCCGGAATGACCTGGTACCCAAAGGAAATGTCCTTGAAATGGCGAAGACAGCAGGCCTTTTTGCCGTGAAAAATACCAGCCAGGTTATCCCGGATTGCCATCCGTTGCCCATCGAATACACTGCGGTGGATTACGAGATCGAAGAACTTAAAATACGTATTGTTTTTACAGTGAAGACCGTGTATAAAACCGGGGTAGAGGTAGAGGCCATGCACGGAGCATCGGTAGTCGCTCTTACGATGTACGATATGCTGAAACCCATAGATAAGGAAATAGAGATCAAACACATTAAACTGTTGCATAAAAAAGGAGGGAAATCTTCTTTTGTTAATACCTTTTCCACACCCTTACTGGCCGCTGTAGTGGTCTGTTCCGATACTATATCCGCCGGAAAAAAGGAAGACCGTGCCGGAAAGGTGATCATAGACAAACTGGACCAATTTGGTGTGCAGGTAGCGGCATATGATATTATTCCCGACGAAGCTGATATTATAGAGAACAAAGTACGTGAGCATACAAAGAACAATGACTTACTGATCTTTACCGGTGGAACGGGGCTTTCCGGGAGAGATGTTACTCCCGAGGCCTTGTCTTCCCTTCTGGACCGCCGGATACCCGGTGTGGAGGAGGCGATCCGCAATTACGGACAGCAACGCATGCCATATGCCATGTTATCCCGGAGCGTGGCCGGAATGGCCGGAAATTGTCTCGTACTGGCATTACCGGGGTCTACCAACGGAGCGGCAGAATCCATGGACGCGGTATTTCCGCATCTACTGCATATTTTTAAGGTAACCGGAGGGCAGCGGCACGATTAACCCCTTTTTTATCCGGCCTGTAAGGCTTTGTTGACAAGTAAAAGTACTTCCGGGGATAACTTTAATTGCAATGCGGCCTCCTGACCGGAAACAGACATTTTTGCCCAGGTCTTACGTACGATGTCCACAACCTTGTCTTCCGGATGTTTGGTGGCAAAATCCTGGAAATAATATTGCAGGAAAACCAGGCACACCACATCTTCCAGTATCTGGCTTTCTTCATCCTTTTTGAGTTGCTTTTTGCGTATAAGCGCTGCAACCCGCCCGGTGAAGTCATCCGTAAAGCCGAGGTCTTTTAATATTCCCGTAGTTTTTTCCGCGTGGAACTTTTTCAGTTCTTCCCGCCATTTCAGATAACCTATCCTGTCCATGGCATACGCATCCCTGTTTATTTTCCACCGGCATATATGCTGCGCCCTGGCCGCTATTTGAAGTTCTCCGGAAGCATCGGGGTAATAATCCAGCAGTTTTTCCGTCATGCGCCTGGAATAAAGGAGCTCTTTTGGAAACTCTACTCCACCGATGATCTCTGCATTCGGGTCTTTTGCATTTTCCGCATCTATTTGTGCGATAGCCATTTCAATTTTGGATACGTGTTGCATCTTATGGGTTTTTCTGGATTGGAATGCGTTTCTAAAAGAAAAACAATATACATATTTTTCAGATTTTCCCTTTAAACCGGGAAACATTTTTACCGGGCTTCCGGAATGCAGAGCCAAAAGTATGAAAGATTTGTTTTTATATCGGGAGATACAGAACCATCACCCACGTATGTTTTCTATAATTTCTTTGAGTTGTAACAGGTCCATTTCCACAAGTTTTGCATCCTGGACATACTGTTTTTCCGTCATTCCCGGTAATTGGAATAACGTAAACACCACTTCACAGCCGTCGGCATTAGAAAATGCCCGCATAGGGTTATATACGGTTTCTCCGGAAGGAAGAGTTACATTGTGGTCCTGTATGCCAAGATCATTATGTGGTACAAAGGCTACTTTCACGGCACCCATAGGAGATGCTGCGATCCATGTGTCGCCTTCCTTTCTGATCGATCCGCTCAACCCGGCGGCCCACTTTGGCAGGTTGGCAGGATCGGAGGCAAAATCATAGACCAGTTTTACCGGTTTTTTAATAGATATGCTGATATGTCTTGATGGTAAGGTCATTTCGCTTTTTTGATGATTATCAAAGTTAGGGACTTTTTCAGAGAATGAGAGCAGAGAAAATAACAATGTGCATAATAGTTGACTTTGTCAACTATATTTATTAATTTGCCCTTGTTTTAAAACATGGTAAATATGGAACAGGTTCTGGTGGATGAAATACGGGCATTCAACCGTTTCTATACGGATATCATCGGCCTGCTGGACCGCAATTTTCTGAACAGTCCGTATTCTCTTGCGGAGATCAGGGTTATATATGAAATTTTCCATCAACAGGGAATCAAGGCTTCGGAGATCATGGATATGATGCACATTGATAAAAGTTATCTGAGCCGTATGCTGAAAAAACTGGAAAAGGGTGGGTTGGTTACCAGGGAGCAATCCGGAGAGGACGGACGTGCTTATCTGTTATTCCTTACGAAAAAAGGGAGAACGGAATTTACCGGTTTGAACGAGGCTTCAAACAAACAGATTATAGGATTGCTGGAGCCGCTAACCGAAAATGAAAAAGAACGATTGGTAGAAAAAATGAGAGGCATAATACAAATATTAACCCCGGAAACATAATCATCATCATGCAAAATACTGTAAATTCAGAGAGTATTAAGATAAGGACAGGTTTACGTCCTGGAGACCTTGGCTACATTGCCTATCTGCACGGCAAAATATATGATGAAGAATGTGGTTACGGCCGCGGATTCGAAAGCTATGTGCTGGAAGGACTGGCAGCGTTTTTACGGGAATATAATCTGTCCAAAGACCGGGTATGGATATGTGAGGACGGAAATAAGATCGTAGGTTTTCTGTCCGGGATGTATCGCGATCATCTGGTACAACTGCGGTACTTTATTCTATTGCCCGAATACCGCGGTTATGGATTGGGGAAAAAACTCATGCAATCTTTCATAGCGTATATGAAGGAAATCAAATGCCCGAAAGCATATCTCCGGACCACAAGAGAACAGGAAACGGCTATAGCTCTTTACAAAAGGTTTGGTTTCCGGCTTAGCGAAGAAGCCCCTTCCGAATCTTTTGATAAGCCTTTAGTGGAACAGCGTTACGATTTGGAACTTTAAAAAAATGCACAGGATCACAGTACTACGATCCTGTGCAAAAACATTAATTCTTGCCGGAAAGTGCCCGGTCTACCGAATGTTTTCCTCCACCGAGAATAAAGATAACGATACTTAGAAGCAGAAAAACAAAGGCGATTGCTTTTGTATCAAAGGGGTCGGCTGCGTGAGCAACAAAAAAAGCTACGCACATGGTAATAAAGATCGGAATTACGGCAAATCGCGTAAACAGCCCTATAGTGACCAGGATACCACAGAAGAATTCCGCAAAAATCACCAGGATCAGCGATAATTCCGAACCAATACCTATAATATCTCCAAACATGGGCAGGATGTCATTGTAAGACACCAGCTTCATATAGCCATAACGGATAAACAACCCCCCGAAAATAAGTCGAAGGAATAATGTTGCCACATCGGTGTTCAGGGAACGATAGTCAATAAATTTTTTCATATTTGTCTGGTTTGGTTAACATTATGTTAGATAAATGTAGAAATTATTTTTTTATTTTGAACAGATCAGGGAGAATACATTGGAAATAAATCCATTTTAGCCCATACACTACCGGTCCGGAAATGAGATTTGTACAATAATGCCCTGTTTTCGGATTATAGTACTCCACAAAATAGATATATTTATACCGAACCTTAAGGTGAATATTAGAAAATAGATAATTTATGGTTTTAATTATTTTTATTTTCCAAAATATTAACAATATTTACAGGGTTATTTTTAAAAACTGATTATCCTTGATAAAAGGAAGTGGATTTGCTTTTTCATCGTAGTGAATGTTGTACACAAATGGATATGCGTCGTATTTTTCACCTCATTTTTCCCTTATTTTTTTTGCCGTTAACTACAGCGTCCCAAAATGACGTATATACTTTTCGGCATTTATCTACTGCGGACGGACTTTCCCAGAGTTCAGTAATTGCTATCAAGCAGGATGGTTCGGGGCAGATGTGGTTTGGAACACGCGATGGTCTCAACAAATACGACGGTACCAGCTTTTCGGTTTATCGAAATGACCCGGAAGATCCTTTGTCCATAAGTAATAGTGATATACTTTCCCTGGAAGAAGATCGTTCCGGTTATGTCTGGGTAGGGACATATAACGGCCTTAACCGGTACGATCCCCGCAAGGATATATTCAGAAGATATTTTCATACCAATTCCCCCCATTCTCTCAGCAATAATATGGTGCTGGGCATACGTGAACTTAAGAACGGGGAGATCTGGATAGGGACCGCAAACGGCCTTTCCATATATGATCCTGAAGAGGATAGTTTTATTTCCGTTTCCCACACGCAAGGCGAACCGCGCAGCCTTCCGGGTAATTTTGTCTCTGCCATCCTGGAAACTACAAACGGAGATGTCTGGGTAGGAACTTCCCGGGGAATGTGCAAGGTTTTACGAAGAGAAGGAAACCTCTTTTATTTTAAATCATACCGGGCTTCGGACGGATCGGAGCTTTTTATCCGGGATATGGCCGAAAGTCCGGATGGGGATATTTGGATAGGGACCAAAGACCACGGTCTTTACAAACTTTATACCGCTACAGGTGAAATAAAGTTGTTTTCCGGCGACGGTGCCGAAGAAAAAATAGATGAAGATGTCCGGACACTTACCCTTGATAAAGACGGGGTGTTATGGGCCGGGACCTATAATGGGATCAATACCATAGCGCCGGATGGTACGGTGCGGAAAATTCTGAACCAACAGGGAAATATATCCGGTCTTAGCAGGAACACCGTAAAATCCGTATATACCGACAAGAAGGGATCGGTATGGATAGGGGCTTACTATGGGGGGATCAATATCTGGGATAAAGCCAATGTTAACTTCACCAATTATCGTCGCACCACAGAACCTAACACCCTTGGGTATGATGTAGTGAGCTCTATTGAAGCCGACAGGCACGGAAACCTGTATTTCGGAACAGAAGGCGGAGGGATAACCGTAAAGAATAATGAATCGGGGAAAGCAGATTACATACAGGTTAATAACGGTTTGCCGGGGAATAATATAAAATCCATGTACCTGACCGGCAAAGAGCAATTGTGGATAGGTACCTTTAACGCGGGAATTACGGTTTATGATACCCGAAGTAAAACATTTGCAGATGGTATATTATCCCGGTCCCTCAGGAATTTTCTGGATCAGGCAGGGGTTTATGCCATCGGGCAAAGTGATACAAATACTTTCTGGCTCGGAACATTCGGTGAAGGACTGGTACGTTACGATAGCAAGAACAAGACTTTTTTTGTGCTCAGACATGATCCGGAGGACCTGAATTCTATCTCCAACGACCAGGTAAGGACCATCCTGGCAGATTCTGTAGACACGGTATGGGTAGGAACCCCAAGCGGGCTGAATCGCCTTGTTTTTGACAAAAATAATCCGGATAAGCCGAGAATAAAACACTTCTTTTATGACGCGGAAACACTTTCGGGAGATGATATCCTTACCGTTTTTAAAGATAGTAAGCGAAATTTATGGGTGGGTACAAAATCCCGGGGATTGTTCCGGCGGGACGGAGATACATTTACCAATGAACAATTACATACGGATAATCAGTCCATAACTGCAATACACGCTATTGTTGAGGATGAAGAGGGATATCTGTGGATCAGTTCCAACCAGGGAATCGTAAAATACAACCCTGTTGCCAGGAAGACAAAACTGTATAACCAGAAAGACGGGCTGGTGAGCAATGAATTTAATGATAATGCCTGTCTGAAATTGGCCTCCGGGAAAATGTATTTCGGGGGACCGATGGGAGTATCTTCTTTTGACCCGGCTAAAATTGCAGTGAATTCATACACCCCCGGGGTCATCCTTACCGATTTCAAAGTGCGTAACGAATCGGTATACAAAAGGAAAGAGGGAGAAATACTGGATAAAAGTATTAACCATACCAAGGCTTTGACGCTGAACTATGACAAAGCCAATTTTTCGATTCACTTTGCCATTCCGAATTTTATAAATGCTACAAATAATCAGTATGCCTATCGGCTTATAGGGCTCGACGATCAATGGAATATCACCTCCGCTACGGAAGCTTCCTATACGATACAAAAACCGGGGACATACCGTTTTGAAGTAAAAGGGGCCAATAATGATGGCGTATGGAACGAAATTCCTACGGTACTGGAAATCACCGTCCGCCCCGCTCCCTGGAGGAGCTGGTGGGCGTTTACACTCTATGCCCTGCTGATAATGCTGGCACTTTACGGCCTGATACGAATTATGAAATCCAAAGCCAGGCTCCGGCATGAACTGGAACTGGAGCACCTGGAAAGAGAAAGGGTCAAAGAAATAAACCGGGCCAAATTACAATTTTTCACCAATATTTCCCACGAATTCCGGACACCGCTGACGCTTATACTCGGACCCCTGCAACAACTTCTGTCTGACTATAAAGGCAGTAACAAAATGTACAAAAAGCTATTGGTCATAGAAAGCAGTGCCAATCATTTGCTGCAGCTCATCAACAGGTTGATGGACTTCAGGAAACTGGAAAACGAACGATTTAAGCTACAGTCGGCCGAAGGGAATATGGTGAAATTTCTCCGGGAAATATACCTCTCTTTTACCGAATACGCCAAAGCAGGAAATTATACCTATACTTTTGATACTACAGACGAAGAAATACCGGTGTATTACGACAGAGACAAGCTGGAACACGTGTTTTATAATCTTATTTCCAACGCATTCCGTTATACCTCCAATGGCGGACAAATAAAACTGGAGGTAAGAAAAGGAACTAAAAATATTATCGTCGAGGTAAAGGACTCCGGAGTCGGGATACCCGAAGCGTATATAGACAAGATCTTCGACCGTTTCTTTGAGGTCGGAATGCAGGGCAAACCCGAAAACTATAACAAAGGTACGGGTATAGGCCTTTCCCTGGCCAAGAGTAATGTAGAACTGCACAAAGGGAATATTACCGTAAAAAACCGTAAATCGGGGGGAGCCGTATTTAAAGTGAAATTACCTTTGGGTAAAGAACATCTCTCCGGCGAAGAGATCCTGACCGATTTTAAATTCAGTGACGATATTTCCCTGTACACCGGGCAGCCGGAAAAGATCGAATGGACAGAGGAACAGGAAGTACATGACCTGTTAACGGATGAACTAAAAAATACCGTTATGATTGTTGAAGATAACACCGCCTTGCGTTCTTTTATCGTCAACCTCCTTCGTAAGGATTATAACGTCATAGAAGCTGAAAATGGCAAAGTAGCCCTGAAAAAGGCGCTTAAATATATCCCTGACCTTATTGTAAGCGATGTTATCATGCCGGAAATGGTAGGTACAGAACTCTGTTCCAATCTCAAGGAAAACCTTAAAACAAGTCATATTCCGATAATACTGTTAACGTCCAGGACCTCCCTGGTGTATAAATTCGAAGGCTTGGAGAGCGGTGCGGACGACTATATCAGTAAGCCTTTTAATGTAAAGGAGTTCTTCCTGCGGATTCGAAACCTGCTGGAATCCACCCAGCGCCTGAAAAAGAAATTCTCCAGTGAAGACCACCTTAGCCCTGCGGAGATCACCGTGTCTTCCATAGACGAGCAGCTGCTTAAAAAAGCCCTGCAGATCGTTGAGGACAATATCTCGGACGAACAGTTCGATATCCCAGCTTTCTGTACCGAACTCGGGGTAAGTCGTACCATGCTGTTTACCAAGATCAAAGCCTGGACTAATTTTACCCCTAACGAATTTATCCGGGAGATCCGTCTCAAAAGAGCTGCCCAACTACTCGAACAGGATAAACTCAATATTTCACAGGTGGGATATAAAGTAGGATTTCGCAATCCGAAATACTTTGCCAGGTGTTTCCGTAAAAAATACGGGCTGACTCCCACCGAATATATAGACAAATTTTCGGCAGACTACGTCTGATAGTAACTTTCCCGCTAAAATAACTCTTCAGAAGGACAGATTGGATGTTTGTACACCCATTTTTGAACTTTTACGTCTGGTCGTATACCTAATTTTGAAGAGTTGAAGATAAAAACGGACACGGGGAAAAGCCTTCAGGACAATAATATATCCCCTTCATAGTAAAAACCAATCAAAACCAAAACACATGATAATAAGTGAAAAAAAGAAGTATGTCTTCGGATTTTTATTGCTTGTATGTACTGCATTGACCGCGCAGGAGCGAAAAATAACCGGTACGGTAACCGGTGCTTCGGACGGACAGCCGTTGCCCGGGGTGAATGTGGTGATAGAAGGATCAACCACAGGAGTCACTACAGACTGGGATGGTATTTATGAAATCACCATTCCATCCGGATCGGCCGTACTTAAATTCAGCTATATCGGGTTTATCACCAAAGAGATTACCGCGGGAAACCGGCAACAGATAGATGTGGCGCTGGAAGAAGATGTGAGTAAGCTGGAAGAGGTGGTGGTCATCGGGTATGGTTCCCAGAGAAAGAGTGACATTACCGGGGCCGTATCCTCCGTAAAAGCGGAAGAACTGGCAGCCTATCCGGCTTTAAGCGCCGAACAGGCTTTGCAGGGACGTGCAGCCGGGGTGGCCGTACAATCGAACAACGGTGGGGAACCGGGGGCTCCCGTTAAAATACGTATACGGGGCGGTACATCTATTAATGCCAGTAGCGATGCGCTTATCGTGGTAGACGGGTTCGTGGGAGGTTCCATGCCCCCTCCCGAAGATATAGCTTCCATGGAAATATTGAAAGATGCTTCCGCAACTGCTATTTACGGTTCACGCGGATCTAACGGGGTGATTCTCGTGACGACCAAAAAAGGAAAACCGGGAAAAGCCTCCATAGAGCTGAATTCCACATATTCCGTACAGGAAATAAGTAACCAGATCGATCTCCTGGATGCCAATCAGTTTGCGGCATATCGCGAGTCTTATAATAACAATTATACAAGAGGTCCGGCCAATACCGACTGGCAGGATCAGATATACCATACCGGAAGTATAGCCAGTCACCAACTCTCCTTTTCGGGGGGAAGCGACACGGCACGGTATTATATATCAGGAACGTTCTACGACCAGGAAGGAATCGTTATCAATTCCGATCTGCAACGCTTTTCCTTTTTAAGTAATGTAGACCTGGATGTAACGGACAATCTTAAGGTGGGGCTCAATATGTTCGGCAGGAGAAATACCGCAAACGGAGTTATCACACAGGTAGCTTCCGGGGGTGCGGGAGCGGCTGGAGTAGTATCTTCCGCATACCGGTTTGCCCCCGACCTGGGGATTTACGATGCCAATGGCGACTATACCATAAACTCACTCGGCGATGATATAGACAACCCGGTGGCAACGGCCCGGGAAAATGTGAACGAAAGGGTTTCGGACCTCTACAGGGCCAATTTCTATGCGGATTATACTATTCTCGAAGGCCTGTCATTCAAAACGACATTCGGTTACAGTACGTCCAACAGTACCACCGGAACGTTTCGTCCGACTACCCTAATCGCGGGGGCGGGAGTAGGAGGTGAAGCCACTATAAGAGATTCCAGGTCTACCAACCTCTTATCAGAAAATTATCTGACCTATAAAAAAGATATCGGTAAGAGCTCTTTAACAGTGATGGCAGGTTACTCCTATCAGAAAAACAAATCGGAAGGATCATTTGCAGGGGCCAGGGGATTTGTGTCCAATTCCGTCTCTTATAGGAACCTGGACGGGGGATCCGTTTACCTGCAACCCGAATCTTCGCTCTCCGAAAGGGAACTGGTCTCCGTGTTCGGCAGGGTGAATTTTGAATATGACGACCGGTATATGCTGACGTTTACCGGGCGTCGTGACGGGTCTTCCGCATTCAGTAAAAACAATAAATACGCATTTTTTCCTTCCGGGGCCATTGGCTGGAACATGGCTAACGAAGAATTTTTGAAAGAAAGCAGTGTGATTTCCAGCTGGAAATGGCGTGCGAGTTACGGGGTTACCGGAAATCCATCCATCCCGGCATACGGTACCCTGGCCAGGTTTTCGGAAATCTATTCCGTTATAGGTGACAACCTGGTGAACGGAGTGGCTGTAACGGTATTGGCCAACGATAACCTGAAATGGGAGTCGTCTTACCAGACCAACCTGGGAGTGGATATAGGTTTGCTGGATAACCGTCTGAACCTGACAGTAGATTACTATAACATAGAAACACGCGACCTTTTGTTTGCACGCCCCCTGCCCGAATATATCGGCCTGGCCAGTCCTTTCCAGATTCAGAATATAGGGGTTCTGGAAAATAAGGGATTGGAGGTGACAATATCTTCCAGGAACATATCCAATGAAAATTTCAGATGGAATACCGATTTTAATTTTTCCATGAACAGGAATAAGGTAAAAAAACTACCGGACGGCGAAGATATTCTCATCGATTCTTCTCCCGGGCATTTTCTGCAAAGCGATTCGCAGGTACTCCGGGAAGGAGAGCCCGTCGGGTCCTTCTTCGGATATGTTTACGACGGTGTTATTCAGGAAGGACAGGAGATCCCGCAGGGATTTGAAAACCAGCCCGGAGGAGAACTGTTCCGGGATATCAACGGAAGGGACGCTAACGGCGATCTTACCGGCATGCCCGACGGGATGATCAATTCGGATGACAAGACCATTATCGGAGATCCTAATCCGGATTTTATTACCAGTCTCAATAACACCTTTACTTATAAGAATTTTGATCTGAACGTATTCTTCCAGGCTTCCGTAGGCGGCGATGTTCTCAATTACACGCTTCTGGAACTGGCTTCGGGAGATTCCAATGCCACGACAGAAGTACTGAAGGCCTGGACGCCTGAAAATACGGATACCAATGTACCGGCAGCCGCTGTACGGGAAAAAAGGATAAGCTCAAGGTTTGTGTATGACGGTAGTTATGTGCGCCTGAAAAATCTTTCCCTGGGATATTCCCTTCCCGAACGGATACTGGAAAAATTAGGGTTTCAAAAGATCCGGTTCTTTATGAGCGGTCAGAACCTCCTCACCTTTACGAATTATCCCGGAGCTGATCCGGAGGTTAACTACAGGAATAACAACGATGAGAGGAGCAATACATTCCTGGGCCTCGATTACGGTAGCTATCCCAATGTAAGGTCGCTGACCATGGGAGTGAATCTAAAATTTTAAAGGACTCAAAAAAGGTATTAAGACATGAAGATTAACATATATAAAATAACATGGTACATAGGTTTGGCTTTTCTGACAGCAGGATGTTCTGACCTCGAAGAAAAACCTGTGGGGATACTGGCCCCGGAAACGTTTTTCCGCACAACGGATGACCTTCAGGCTGCCGTCAACGGAAGTTTTGCCTATATGGCTTCGGAAGAATATTGGGGAAGAAAGTTAACTACGGCCTTGCTTTTAAGGGGAGATCTTGCCGATATCGGAGATCTCGGAACTTCCGCGATGAGGGTAGATCTCAATAACTTCGAAATGAATGATGCCAATGGTATGGTAGCCAGTTTCTGGCCGCGTTCTTATGCCATTATAGGGGCAGCGAACCAGGCTATTGCCGGTGCCGGACAGATTGATGACGATCCGGAAAAGGTAAATGCCATTGCTGCACAGGCTTATTTTTCAAGAGCTTTTGCCTATTATCACCTCGTTCGGATATTCGGGGACATCCCTTATATTGATTTTGCTGTTTCCGATGTTTCCGATGTGAGTGATATTTCCAAAACACCGGAAACCGAGGTGTATACGAAGATCATTGCCGATCTCGAATTTGCCAAAGAGTGGCTTCCGGATGAGCAGCCTTACCGGTCTTTACCGTCAAAAGCTACGGCAGCAGCTTATCTTGCTTCCGTATACCTTACACGGGAAGAATACCAGAAAGCTTATGACGAGGCAAAATTTGTCATCGATAATGAGGGAACTTTCGGACTTGCCCTGGATGCGGATTTCCAGGACCTGTTTGACGCGGATAAGGCAGCCGGGCTTCGGGAACCTCTTTTCACGATTGATTTTATCGGGCAGAATGCGGACGGAAATCTCGGGACCGATTATCTTGCTTCTATGACAGGTATACGTGAAGATGAGACCGGGAGGGCAATTGGAGGAGGATGGACCGTTGCAGTGCCTCACCTGAGGGTATTCGAAGAATGGGATGAAAAGGACTATCGCAGGGCAGTGAGTTTTGACACTATTGCCGTATTTAACGGAGAGACCATGCCCTATACGGTTTTTGCCAATTTTTCCGACAGAGGGGTCAACCGACCGCATATAGCCAAGTATTATCGTTATCCGGGACTTGCAGGAAGCAATGGCCGTCAATCCAGCCATAACTATATTGCCATGCGCTATGCGGAGGTATTGCTTATAGCAGCTGAAGCACTTAATGAAATAAACCCGGGATCTTCGGAAGCGGCAGGATATATCAACAGGTTGCGTGAAAGAGCGAGAAACCGTGCCGGGGTAGTGTCCTCTTACCCCGAAGATGTACCGGCTGGCCTGTCTCAAGGCCAGTTCCGGGACTCGGTAATCCGGGAAAGACGTATTGAACTCGCTTTTGAGTTTAAGCGCTGGTATGATATAAAGAGACTACAGATGGGGGAGGAAGCATTCGGGCCTGATGGACTGGAGCCCCAATCGAATTTCGATCCGGGCAGGGATTATCTGTTTCCGCTACCAGGCGACGAGCTAGCCCGAAACCCGAACCTGCAACCTAATAACCCCGGTTATTAGGGGCAATAAGGATAATTAAGTTAATAATGCGAATTAAGGGTTGAAATTCAATATTTATCCTTCAGGGGGTATATTTGATAAACGGTCCTGCTCGTCCGATAGGCGGGGAAATTGTATTTTAGTTATTGGTTATTAGGTTACTGAGTTATTTAGGCAATACCCGTAAACTGAATAACTCAATAACTCAGTAACCTAATAACCCGACTGTTTTTTTATTGAAAAATCACAACTGACTGATCTTTAACTAAAACAAAAATCTGACCCTTAATTCACATTAATACGAAATTAGTTAGTTTGATGATACTTACCCGGGAGGCTATTTTAAAGTTTGGCATGAAGGTCTCCCGGTAAGTTATTTTACAAGTTTCCGGATTCGGAAAGGTCCATCGCATATATGATATTCTTTTTCTCATTCCGGGTAAGATAAGCGGTTATGATCTGCTGAATATCCCCGTTGTATTTTTGCGGGGTAATAAAGTCGCGGAAACTCTCATAATGTTCAATGCGTTCTTCTTCCGGAATAAATCCGTATCCGGCATAATTTCCGTTCCTCACCTCAATCAGGGATTTTTCATCCGGTGTCCTGCCTTTCTCCACGATGAGAAAATTTTCCTGCAAATCTTTGATATCCTGTATCGCCTGTTCGGCACGCTCATTATAAGTTTCCGGGTTCTCTTCTCCCCGGCATACGCCCCTGCAATTTTTTAGTTTGTAATGGGAACAGTGCGGGACATTAGCCTGTAATTGGGTGAACTTCGGACAAAGGTCGTATTTCTCACATACTTGTTCCAGGAAAGAAAGACATTCCGTAACCGTGTAAAAAACCTTGAGCGGACCCGTGACCAGTTTGAGCTGGTTATACCCGAAGTGGAGTACACCCCGCCGATCTGTATACGTTATAATGCCATATCCTCTTACCGGTTTCTTCTGAGCGGTATTGAATTTCGGGAAGTGCTGTTTGATCTGTGTGGATTCCCGGATAAGAGCGAGCAATTCGCTTCCGGTCTCCTCACAATCAATATGTGCGGTTTCCCTGGCCAGGGCAATTTCTTTGGCTGTTTTGTCATAGAAGTGCCCCAGAACCCTTTTTTTAACATTAATGGCTTTTCCTACGTAGATGATGGTATCCCTTTCATCTATAAAATAATATATGCCCGGTGTTTCAGGTAATTTGTCAAATACTTTTTTCGGGAGCAACGGGGGAAGGGTTATTTCTCCCGAACGCGGATTTAACTGTTTGGTAAAGATACCCTGCGTATCGTTTTGAAGCAATTTCTCAAAAAGGATAACAGTGGCATCCGTATCTCCCTTGGCACGGTGCCTGTCCTGTATTGGTATGTTCAAATGGCTGCACAATTTTCCCAGGCTGTATGATTTCAGCCCGGGGAATAGCTGTCTGGACAGCCGTACCGTACACAATTTCTTTCTTCGGAATTCTCTGCCGTTCCTTTGAAACTCCTTCCGGATGACATTGTAATCAAACCCCACATTATGGGCTACGAATATCTTTTCTTCCGTGAGTTGTGCTATGGTATCGGCAATGTCGGCAAAAACAGGAGCATCCATGACCATATCATTGTCAATTCCGGTTAATCCTGTTACATAGGGAGAAATAGGAACTTCAGGATTTACAAGACTATGAAATTCTTCTACCAGTGTGTTGCCGTCGTGTATGGCAATGGCTATTTCGGTAATCCTGTTGGCATCACCACCCAGCCCGGTGGTTTCCACATCGACAATGGCATACATCTGATTGTTTTTTTGGAAGCTATAAAGATACCAAAAAAACATACTTCCCGGGGTTTGAATTCCCTGTTTAACGTCAGGCCTTATCTATTCCATTGGTTCCCCGCGGATGCTATTAAAGAATTCATAAGCTTTTTCTATCTGCTTTTTGTCTGCATGTTCAAACTCTTCTTCTGTGATACCGTAGACTTTTTGCAGGGAATCGATAGTTGTCTTCAATTGTTTCCGGATATTGCGGTATCTCGTGTTGTCATAGATATTTTTATTTTCCTCCGGATCGGTTTCCAGGTCATACATTTCCCAGGTGTCGATATCGTCATAAAAGTGCATGAGCTTGTAGCGTTTTGTGCGTACACCGTAATGTTTTTTTACCATATGAAAATCCGGATAACCGTAGTAATGATAATAAATGGCATTCCGGAAATCTTCCTGATCGGCGCCGTCTTCGAGAAAGGGGCGGAAAGATTTCCCCTGAAGATCTTCCGGTATAGGGGCTCCTGCAAAATCGAGCAGGGTAGAGGCAAAGTCAAGGTTTTGGGTAAGGGCACGGACATCCGTTCTTTCGGATATATGCCCCGGATATTGCATGAGCAATGGCATACGCAGGGATTCTTCATACATAAAGCGTTTGTCAAACCAGCCGTGTTCCCCGAGGTAGAATCCCTGGTCGGAAGTATAGATGACAATGGTATTTTCCTCCAGGTCGTTTTCCTCCAGGTAGTCCAGTACACGACCCACACTTTCGTCCACGGAAGCAATTGTGGCCATATAATCCTGTAAATAACGTTGTGCTTTCCATTCGGCCATGGCCTTTCCGGTTAAGTCGGCACGGTGCATAGCATCGTTTTTCGGCAGGTAAATACTGTCCCAGGTTTTACGTTGTTCGGGAGACATACGGTCAAAATCTGTGGTCCAGGGGTTACTGGCCAGTTCGGTACTTCCTTCGGCAACACTCATTTTAAGGTCATGTCCTTCGTACATGTCCTTGTAAACCGTCATTAACTGTTGTTGTGCGGCAAGTTGTCCTTCGTGTTTGGAAAAATAATTGTCCGGCAACGGAAATTTTACAGAGTCATACATAGCGGCATGGCGAAGTGCGGGCATCCAGTTGCGGTGAGGCGCCTTGTGATGCATCATGACAAAGAAAGGGCGGTCTTCTTTTGTGTTTTTTTCCAACCAGGAAATGGTTTTATCCGTGATGAGGTCTGTGGCGTAACCGGGTGTAACTACAGTATCCTGCCCGTGGATGAATTCCGGATTGTAGTAATTTCCCTGGTCATTTAATATATCCCAGTAATCAAACCCGGTCGGAGCACCATATAGATGCCATTTGCCGATCATTGCGGTCTGATATCCTTCTTTTTTAAGATATTTCGGTAGGGTAGGCTGGCTACCGTCAAATTTTTCCCCATTTTTACGAAAACCGTTCTTATGGCTGTGTTTCCCGGTAAGTATTACTGCACGGCTGGGACCACAAATGGAATTGGTACAAAAATTATTGCGGAAAATAGCCCCGTTTCGTGCGATCCGGTCAATATTAGGGGTAGGAGCTATCTGCCCTATGGGATGACCGTAAGCGCTAATGGCTTGTTGTGCGTGGTCATCGGCCATGATAAAAATAATATTGGGTCTTTTGGTCTCAGAAGTCTTTCTTTCCTCCTTCTTATTCTTACAGGAAGAAAAGCTGATAATTATACAGAAAAGTAAAAATAACGTTTTGGTATGCATAGCATTTGTTTTCCGGTTAACAGGTATAAAATTAAAGATCAGGGCAAAGATATAAGGTTTGTTATAGGAAAGAGTCGGATTTATTCTATATATTGTTGTTTTAATATGTTGTTTTTTAATTGTTTATATCTATATGGAGAAGTTGATTATGAATATGTTTTAACAAACTGATGTAGTGATGATGAGTTGATTTTTAATAAAAACAAGGAAATTCCAATAAGGAATTGATAAAATACCGATGTTTTTTATGCAACAATGAAATTAAAAACCCGTCTTCGGTGAAAAAGACGGGCTTAAAAAGGGCCTCTTTGTCAAAAAAGGATAGTAATGTCGTATTTCCGGTATAAGAATGTTTAATTCCGGAAAGTTTAGTCACAATCGAGACAGGTCCATTCTACGATCCCGGACCCGGACCCGAAGCGCTGCATAGAGTATTTTTCTATGTCTATCAGAAAACCAATGCCATTTTGATCTGCATTGGCGGTACAACAGCCATTGCAGTCGGTATCGGAACAAAAATCGTACACCACGGCATCTATTTGCCGGCCTCCCTGTCTTATGCGCAGGGTTTTTAATTTGTATTCATAAGCATCGCGGGAATGCAGGGCAATTATATTGTGTGAGGCTACCCAGCTTTCGGGCATCACACCCGAAACAAAGGCAAACTGGCCGGCCCATTGGCAGCCGTTGTATAAAACACATTCGTCGCTTCCCGGATCCGGATAGGATTCAAAATTGGTGAGATTGGCCTGGTGCCATACTGCTGCCGTAGACAGTTCGGCTTTCGGGTTTATCAATTCCGGATCAGTTTCCATTTCGTCCTGTGCACAGGAAATGACAAATAATAATGCGGCAGGGAGGATCATGGCTTTTAGCCTCACATAAGATAAAGTTTTCATGGTGTCAAAGATTTAGAGTCAATAAAATAGTTGGTTAAAGTAAAAGGGGCGCGAATTCCAAAATATATTTTCACTTTTTTAAACGTTATTAAAGTTAACGTTTTCTTAAAAAAGTAAGAAATTATTTATACGTACAACATGATTTTAATAACAAACAGCTTAATTTTAAAGACGAAGGTAATTTCTTCTTGACTTAATGTATTTATCTTACAAAATAGTATCCTGGTCAAAAAAACAGGATATGTCAATTCTGCATAGACATATCCTGTAGGTTTTGTATTATATTCAGAACCGGTTTAACTATTGGCTAGTTCTTTTAGTTCTTTTATGGTTTGCAAAGGGGTCTCGCTTTTAAACACAAAACTTCCGGCTACCAGCACGTCCGCACCGGCATCTATGAGTTGTTTTGTATTTTCGGAAGTAACACCCCCGTCTATTTCTATTTTGGTTGTTGCATTGTTTTTCCGGATGATCTCCTTCAGCTCCGAAACTTTTTTATAGGTATTTTGGATAAACGACTGTCCTCCGAATCCCGGATTGACACTCATAATGCAAACCATATCAATATCATTGATTATATCTTCCAGCAGGATAACAGGGGTATGCGGGTTCAGGGCTACACCTGCCTTCATACCTTCTGCTTTAATAGCTTGCAAGGTACGGTGGAGGTGGGTGCAAGCTTCGTAATGTACGGTAAGATTATCAGCTCCCAGTGCGGCAAAAGTTTTGATGTACCTGTCCGGGTCTACGATCATCAGGTGTACGTCTATTGTTTTTTCAGCGTGTTTTTTTATGGCTTCGAGTACAGGCATACCGAAGGATATGTTTGGCACGAATACTCCGTCCATGATATCAATATGAAACCAATCGGCCTCACTTTTATTAACCATTTCAATATCGCGTTGCAGGTTGGCAAAGTCAGCTGCCAGAACGGAGGGGGCTATGAGTTTTTGGTCCATTGTAATGTGTTGTCTTTTGTCGAAGCAAAAATAGGAGAAATCTTTGACTTTGGAGAGGAATGGTTATAAAGAAAAAAACTCCGGTTATCAGCCGGAGTTCATCCATCAATCAAAAAACGAACAGTTATGATAAACTGTTGTTACCTTCTCGTTGAGGCACACGGGCGTGCATCCCAACTATCGGGGGTTAACCCAGATAAGTTTTTAATATTTTACTGCGTGAGGTATGTTTCAACCTTCGGATGGCCTTTTCTTTGATCTGGCGTACCCGTTCACGGGTCAGGTCAAAGGTTTCGCCTATTTCTTCCAGGGTCATCGGGTGCTGATCTCCCAGTCCGAAATACAGGCGGATCACATCCGCTTCCCTTGGAGTAAGGGTTTCCAGTGCTCTTTCTATTTCTGTACGAAGCGATTCGTGCAGGAGATCTTTGTCCGGGTTAGGGGACTCTCCGCTACGCAAAACGTCATACAGATTGGAATCTTCACCTTCTACAAGAGGGGCATCCATAGAAACGTGGCGCCCGGAATTTTTCATGGATTCCTTAACGTCGTTTACGGTCATGTCCAGTTCCTTGGCAATTTCTTCGGCAGAAGGAACACGTTCGTGTGCCTGCTCAAGGAATGCATAGGTCTTATTGATCTTGTTTATAGATCCGATCTTGTTCAAAGGCAAACGTACAATACGTGACTGCTCCGCTAATGCCTGTAATATAGATTGGCGAATCCACCAAACTGCGTACGAAATAAATTTAAAACCACGGGTTTCGTCAAAACGTTGCGCGGCTTTAATTAGTCCCAGATTACCTTCGTTGATAAGATCGGGAAGGGTTAACCCCTGATTTTGGTACTGCTTTGCTACGGAAACCACGAAACGCAAGTTGGCTTTCGTTAACTTTTCCAGGGCACGTTGGTCCCCGGCTTTGATTCGTTGTGCCAGTTCTACTTCTTCATCTGCAGTAATTAAGTCAACTTTCCCTATCTCCTGAAGATACTTATCCAGGGAAGCAGTTTCCCTGTTGGTTACCTGCTTCGTAATTTTAAGCTGTCTCATCTAATCTTCTCCTTGATTTTTTTATGTGTATAATTGCTTATGCTATTGGTTATACGTATTATTGACGTTAAATGTTACAAAAGGTTTAATTTAATTTCCATTATTTTCCGGATTTCATACCTGTTTTTAAGTTACAGTTCGGATTTTCAGGCTGTTTCTAACCACATTGTCCGTTTCCGGAAAATGTAGTTATCAATTATATAGACTAAACATGGGGCAACGTGTTACACCATATTTCTTCTTTTTTATTTGTCTTATTACAGGTGTCCGGCTTTTTTATGCACAGCAGGCTGTTCTGCCGGTGAGCAATTTTTCCGTGAATGACTATTATGCCGCTAACCAGAACTGGGATATAACTACCGATGATAACGGGCTTACTTTTGTGGCAAATCACCAGGGTTTACTCGTTTTTAACGGACAATACTGGAAATTATACACGTTGCCTAATAATACCATTATACGATCGGTATACCGGGACGGAGACAGAGTGTATACCGGATCGTATGAAGAGTTCGGATACTGGGAGAAAAATGAATTCGGAGCGTTTGAGTATGTTTCGTTAACCTCGGAAATAGATGTGGCCCATGAATTCAGGAACGAAGAATTCTGGGAAATAACCAGGTGGGGTGAAAATATCGTATTTCGTTCCTTCGCTATGGTGTATATCTATAACGGAGAAAAGATAACCGTACTGAATCCCGGGTTTATAATCACCAAAGTGATGGCCTACGGGGAATCCCTCATATTGGGGCAGAATAACGGCAGGGTGCATCGCTACACGGAAAAGGACGGACTGATACCACTGCCCGAAACCGAGAACATAGGTAATCCCGTTGCCGATATTGTTGCGGACGGGGATAAACTTATTATAGGTACGAAATCTGCCGGATGCTTCAGCTATGATTTCGAGTATCATAAACTTCAACGATGGGACCAGGCCATAAATGAGACGCTTTCCGCATATGAACTCAATAAGATCTGCATTGTGGGAGAAAACCGCATTGCTTTCGGAACCATAAAGAACGGCGTTATTATTTATAACAGGACTACCCGGACCAGCCAGTACATCAACAGGCACCTGGGACTGCAGAACAACACGGTGCTGGGGGTTGATGTCCGCGGGGATAAACTCTGGCTGGCGTTGGACAACGGTGTGGACGTAGTCAAAGTAAATTCGGAATTTTCCTTTTTTAAAGATGATACCGGGGAATTGGGGACCGTTTATGATATTGCTTTCTATAACAATACTGTTTATATGGGAAGCAATACCGGGGTATATTATTTTAAAGGAGATAAAATGGTTTTCCTGGAAAACTCCCAGGGGCATGTATGGGACCTGGAAGTGGTTAACGGCAGGTTGCTTTGCGGCCATAACTCGGGTACTTACGATATAAGTAATAATACATTCGACCGGATCTCCGGTTTCTCCGGCGGTTATGCAATACGCGGCGTGCCTGGCAAGGAAGATACTTTTATACAATGCACCTATATAGGATTGGTGGTGTATGTCTATGGTAAGGAAGGTTGGGAAGTGAGCCGGGTAGAGGGTATAGATTTTCCGATAGACAATATTGTTTTTGAAAATCGCCATACCGTGTGGGCATCGCATCCGTACAAAGGCTTTTTTCGTATCCGGTTTGGTGATGATTACAAGAAGGCAATAGCTATCCGTGAGTTTGACCAGGGCGAATTAAAGAGCCTGAGAACGCAGGTGTTCCGGGTGGGGAACGATATAGCTTTGTATAATGCGGGAGAATGGTACTCCTATAATCCGGTTAAAAAAGATCTGGAAGCATTTATTCCTTTTGAAAAATATAAGGGTAAAAAGTTGCTCTACCAGGACGGAGGGCATTTCTGGTTTACGGATACGGGAAAGAACGGGGTGATCTACACCGACCTGGTGAAAGATACGGTCATTGTACAGCGGGAGCTTGGCAGAAGGTTGACCCCTTTGTTTGAAAAAGTGGTAAAGAGGAACGATTCTCTTTATTACTTTACCCTGAACGACGGTTTTGCCGAATTCAATTTTCACAAATACAGGCAATGGCACAATCAGCCACTAACCGTAACAGACAAGGTACGGATAGACCACGTAGAAACAGGAGATTCCCTCTATGCCTTTTCCAGGAACCCGGGTATAGCTTTCCGCAATGCCGGAAATATTCGCTTTTTTGTATATTATCCCGATCATTTCGGCCAGGATTTCCAATACCGTTTAACCGGACCCCTTACCCAGGAAGGAAGGGTAGGGAATGGAGTGATTACGTTGCAAAACCTGGCATACGGAGATTACAGGATTGATGTTTCGCCCGTGTCTTTTGACCTGAACAGCCCCGTAGCGCTTCATTATGATTTTCGCATACATCCTCCCTGGTATTTGTCCCAGGCCATGAAGGTTATATATCTTCTGTTGTTTTTTGCCATAATATACCTGTTTTTCCTGTGGAACAAAAGGCTTATTAAAGATCATCAGCGCAAACTTACCCGGCGGATGTACCGGGAAAGTCAAAGAAAAATGGAACTGCTGGAGCGGCAAAACCTGGAAAAGGAAGTGAAATTGAAAAGGAAAGAGTTGATGAACTCTACCCTGATGATCAGTAAGAAAAATGAACTTCTTCTGGAGATCCAGAACGAATTGCGGCGTATACGAAAAGATAATGTCAACGAATACCGGGTAAAAAGCCTTATTGCCAGGACTACAGAAGCCATACACAACCAGGAAGACTGGCAGGTTTTCGAAACGAATTTTAACGAACTGCACGACGATTTTTTCAAGAGACTGGTACAGCGCTATCCGAAATTAACTTCCAAAGACATGAAATTGTGCGGTTATCTGAAGATGAATCTCACATCCAAAGAAATAGCACCCTTAATGGGAATTACTTCCAGGGGCGTGGAGATACACCGGTATCGCCTTCGTAAAAAACTCGAACTGGAAAAGGATCAGGATTTGGTGAAATTCCTGCTCGTAATTTGACTATTCCATTAAAAACAAGTGTTTTAATCCAAAAACGACCGCATCATCTTTACAAAAGCTTTTCGTGCAGATTAACAGGTTGAATTGTTAAAGAAGGATGAAGAAAACAGAAAGGCAACAGGTTTTGAAATCAGTATTTGACAAAATTTTCACCTGTTATTTGGTGTTTCGATAAAAATAACATGCATGTTTTACGATAAAACAACTCATCATCCCTACATCAACATGTTAAAATTTTAGGAAACAACTAATTTTTGTGATATTTCAATGTGTTGATTATAAGGTATTTAGTGTGTTTGGTGTTGTTTGGTCATTTGATGTAGCCCTACTACTACAGTTAAAACCTCCGGGAGTCTCTAATTTTATCTTCGACTAAATCAAATCTTTTATTATGAAGGTAAAATTGTTTTGGCTTATATGCTGTATAGCTATATTTCCTGCGGGAGTTTATGCGCAGGAAACGATAACCGGTAAAGTTATTGATGCCGATAATCAGCCGTTGCCCGGTGCCAATATTTTAGTGGAAGGGACCAACAGGTATGCGGTGTCCGATTTCGACGGGAATTTCAGTGTCGAGGCTTCTCCGGGAGAAGTGCTGGAGGTGACTTATATAGGGTTCCAGTCCCGGCAAATAACCGTTGGAGATGACGATACGCTTACCATTACACTACAGGAAGATACTTCCGAACTGGATGAAGTGGTGG
Source organism: Sinomicrobium halophytocola (assembly GCF_052983395.1). Lineage (NCBI taxonomy): Bacteria > Pseudomonadati > Bacteroidota > Flavobacteriia > Flavobacteriales > Flavobacteriaceae > Sinomicrobium > Sinomicrobium halophytocola. The sequence continues at coordinate 11,303 of NZ_JBRKIT010000036.1, read as the reverse complement.
TTGTGGGGTATGGTACACAACGGAAAGCAGACCTTACAGGGGCGATCACCACAATAGAATCTGAAGACATTGAAAAAACTCCCGCTGCCAATGTTGTACAATCATTGCAGGGTAAGGTTTCCGGTGTACAGGTGGTAAGTGCCGGCTCCCCGGGAGATTCTCCGACGGTAAGGTTACGGGGAGTGGGTAGCTATGTCGAGGACGGAGGATCACCACTTTACGTTGTAGACGGAATGTTCTACGACAATATTGATTTTCTCAATTCCAAAGATATTAAATCCATAAATGTCTTAAAGGATGCATCGTCATCAGCTATATTCGGTGTACGGGCAGCTAATGGAGTTATTATTATTGAAACCAAGTCCGGACTTCCGGAACAGAAACCACAGTTTGAATACGATGGTTATACCGGGGTACAATATGCCCGCAATGTCGTGAAAATGGCTAATACGGAACAGTTTGTGACAATGGCCCGTGAGTCGGGATCACAACCCGATATGGATTTTGTACAGAATGCTATTAACAGGTACGGACCGAGCAGTTCAAATCCTGATCTTCCGGGGGTGGATACGGACTGGTATGAGGAAGTAATGCGACCCGCAACTATTATGAACCATAGTATCGGCGTTACCGGAGGGAGTGAAACGGTAACATACTCGGCAGGTGCTAATTATTTTGCCCAGGAAGGTATACTGGATATGAAAAACGAATACGAACGTTTTAATATTCGTTCTAAAGTGGATATAAAGCTTTCGGACAGGGTACGGATAGGAACAAATATGATATTTAGTAATGCTACCAAGTATCAACCAGAAAATGCTGCCTGGTTCAAGTCATATTTCGCGGTACCTGTTATGCCCGTAATTGATGAACAAAACACAGAAGCGGCCCCTGTACGATATTCCAATGCACAAATACTCGGGTACAGGAGTACACAAAACCCTTTTCCGGATATGGCGTACAATAATGACAGATTAAAAATAAGGAAATTATTGGCAAACCTGTATTTCGAAGCGGATCTTATTCCGGAAAAGTTGACATTCAAAACAACTTACAATCATGATTTTTCTGCTCTTGATGAACGTTATGTAGATCTGCCTTTTACACTGGGGAATAATCAGCAGCGCATTTCTGCAATTACCCAGACACAGAATACCTATTCCAATCAGATATGGGATAATGTTCTTACTTTTAAAAATGATTTCGGGGACCATCATCTTACATTAATGGGAGGTAGTTCTTTCCGGGATGAAGCGTTTCATAAACTTTCTGCAAAGGGAGAAAATATTAAAGGCGTTGAATTTGAGGATTCCTGGTATCTTGACTTTGCCGATGAAGAATCTTTTCGTGGTAATGTAGAGGATAACGGAACGAGGATTTACGGATTGTCTTTCTTTGCAAGAGCATCCTATAATTTTAAAGATAAGTATCTCCTTTACGGAACTTTCCGTGCAGAAGGCTCTTCAAAATACACTAAAAAAACCTGGGGATATTTTCCGGCTTTCGGTGCCGGATGGGTAATCTCAAAAGAAGATTTTATGAAAGATAACGGGGTTTTCGACTTTCTGAAGTTACGTGCCGGATGGGGTAGGCTGGGTAATGATAAGGTGGCTGCAAGTGCAGGGACAAATACGATTAATGTAATCTCCGTTCCTTTCGGAAATGAACAAACCTCCGGGGTGACCGCCACAAGTGTATTCAGTAATAACGAATGGGAATTTGTGGAAGAAAAGAACGTGGGGATTAATATTATTACGCTGAACAATCGTCTTTCCATTGATGCTGATTATTACATCCGGGATACTAAAAACGCCATTATGCCGGTCATGCAGCCTATTATAAACCTGGAAGTAGATAGAAATTCCGGAGTAATACGTAACCAGGGGCTTGAAGTGGCTGTGAACTGGAATCATCCTGTGTCAGAAGATTTCAGTTATAGTATCGGGACTAATTTTTCCACATTGAAAAATGAAGCCAAAAGCCTTATTGGCCCTTATATTGATTCCGGTTCGGCAGAATTCAGGCAAAGAACAATGGTAGGAGAACCTATTAAAGCTTTTTACGGATATGAAACCACAGGAGTATATCAAAATGACGAACAGATAGCAAATGATCCTATTGCGGTTACCAATAATCTCGTGCCGGGAGACCTGATATTCAAAGATCAGAACGGAGACGGAGTTATTGATGATGACGATAGGGTGGTACTCGGTTCCTACCTTCCCAAGCTCATGTATGGAGGAAATCTCGGAGTTACTTATAAAGCCTGGGATTTGTCCGTAAGTGTTTACGGGCAAGCAGGAAGCAAAATACTCAACCGTAAGAGAGGGGAAGTGATTTATACTCCCGATACCAATATGGATGCGGACCTTGCCAAGAACAGATGGCATGGAGAAGGGACGAGTAATACTTACCCTTCATCCGCAGGACTTCGTAAAGGCTGGAACCAAAAACTCAGTAATTTCTGGGTCGAAGACGGAGACTTTTTCCGTATTCAGAATATCCAGTTGTCCTATACACTAAGAGGTAAAAAATTATTAGGCAAAGATATGCCTGATACCAGGATAACCTTTACAGCAGACAGACCCTTTACTTTTTTCAAATACAATGGATTTAACCCCGAAGTACCGGATGGAGTGGACAGACAGACTTATCCTATACCGGCGGTATATACTGTGGGAATCAACGTAAAACTTTAAAATGCCACTATGAAAAATATCAGGATTTTATATAGCTTCAGTTTAATTATCCCGGCATTATTGGTGTGCCTGGTTTCCTGTACGGACAAACTGGAAGATCGTGAAGGACAACTTGACGCCAATGATCTGGATTATACCAATACGGAAGAGGCAATTCTTCCGTTAATAGGAGCGTATTATGAGTTTTCTACCCGGGGATGGGAGGAATTATTATTACTCGGCGTACGAGGTGATGACGTAAATGCAGGAGGGTTGGGAGACCAGCAGGACTATGCGGAAACTGACCTGTATAATTACAACAAAGATTTCTGGATGTATAATTCTCTTTGGGAACTGCATTCCAGAGATATTGTGAACATGAACAATGCATATGAGAAACTACAATTGTATAAGGATTTTGCAGAAGAAAGTGATTATGCATTGTTGGACCAGTATATGGCAGAGACCAGGGTTTTAAATGCATGGCTTCATTTTAATCTGGCCAGAGTGTGGGGGGATGTTTTTATTATAACTACTTCCCAGCCCGAAGAAGAAATTGAAAACGGACCGTCTTCCAAAGAAGAAGTGATGACCTATATTTCCGATTTGATGGATGAAGTTATTCCTCATTTACCGGATCAGCGTCCCAATGAACGTGAAGACCTTCAGGGAGGAGTCACCAAGTATACGGCTTTTGCCATAAAAGCTATGGCTAAACTTGAACTTGAAGATTACCAGGGTGTGGCCGATGCCTGCGGGGAAATTATCAACTCCGGTAAATTCAGCCTTTATCCCGATTTCTATCAGCTCTTTAAAAAAGAAGGGGAACTTAGTAATGAAAGCCTTCTGGAAATGCAGTATTCCGACTATGGGAATTCTACAGGGGACACCCATTACCACGAGTGGGCACCGTTCGGCCCGCAAAACTGGACGCCTGCCAGGGAAAATGCATCCGGTGGATGGGGATTCTATGAACCAAGTATTAAGTTTATTAAGTTTATGCTAGATCGGGGAGAAAAAATAAGGTTGGAAACCAGTGTTCTCTTTACAGATCGTGGTATCGCAGAGATTCAGGAAGACCCGCAATACGCCACCCTGCCGGAATGGGTGTCTAATACAACACGTGACGGTGATATTATCAATGATTTTTCAAGGGCTTTGTTCTCCAGCGGTAAACATTACCTGCCTTCTGTACAGCTTACGGATAGCCGGAACCAGTATAGTGCCGGAAAAAACCTGATCTGTATCCGGTATGCAGAGGTATTATTAATGTATGCAGAAGCTCTCACACAAGGAGCTTCCTCCAATGGTGGCCCTACGGCGTTGGAAGCAGTAAATGAAGTTAGGGACAGGGCAAATATGGAATTATTGGGAGCAGTAACCCATCAGGATGTGATCGACGAAAAATTTGCCGAAATGGCTATGGAACTGGGAGTCCGTTATTTCGATATGATACGACTGAAAACCTATAATGAACTTAGCTATGATGGCCGTACTTTTTCTGCCGATAAAGAATATCTGCCTTATCCTCAGGAACAGATAGATCTTTTACCCCTGGAAAATTGACCCGCAAAATAGACAAAATAGATAAATCGAAAGCAGGCCACAGACCTTGAGATATTAAAACTCCGGGCTTTGTTTTGAATGCTTTTAAAATAATAATAAAAATTGCTTAAATGAATAATCTGAAGATTAAAACCGGGAACTTGTTATTTCTCATATGTGCCTTCATAATATCAAGCTGCAAAGAGCCCCCACAAAAAGCTAAAGAAGAAAAGACAGGACGGAAGGAAATAGGCATGACAGACGATGCCCTGTTGGATATTGTCCAAAAACAAACCCTCAAATATTTCTGGGATTATGCAGAACCCAATTCCGGAATGGCTCGTGAACGCTATCATCCGGATGGAGATTATCCTAAAAATGATGCACATATCGTTACTACAGGAGGTTCCGGTTTTGGACTAATGGCTATTGTAACCGGAATGGAGAGAGGTTTTATTCCACGGGAAGAAGGGGTTAAGCGTTTGCATAAAATTGCCGGTTTTCTGGCGACCACCAAGCGTTATCACGGTGCCTGGCCGCATTGGATAAATGGTGAAACAGGAGAAACACAATCTTTTGGGGATAAAGATGACGGAGGAGATATTGTGGAAACCTCATTTCTGGCACAAGGTTTTATCGTGGTCAGCGAATACCTTAAAAACGGAAATGAAGAAGAAAAAGCGGTAGCTCAACAATATAATGAACTTTGGAAAGGGATCGATTGGAATTGGTATACCAATGGTAAAGATGGTATTTTCTGGCATTGGTCTCCCGAATATGAATTTGAGAAAAATTTCAAGATCGAAGGCTACAATGAATGTTTGATCACTTATATCATGGCCGCTTCTTCACCGGATCATGCTATTGATCCGGAAGTTTATCACAAAGGCTGGGCAAGGAACGGGAATATCACCACCGATGAAAAAGCCTATGATTTACCACTTATCCTGAAACACAATACCGTTGGTGGTAAAGGCGGGCCGCTTTTTTGGGCACATTATTCCTATTTGGGATTAAACCCGAAAAACCTTCAGGATAAATATGCCAACTACTGGGATTTGAATGTAAACCATGCAAAGATCAATTATAATTACTGTGTGGAAAACCCGGATCATTCCGAAACATATAGCCGAAAATCCTGGGGATTGACAGCCAGCTATTCCAGAAATGAAGACAATAGTATCGGATATACGGCACATTCCCCCGATCATGATAAAGGAGTGGTTTCTCCTACGGCCGCTGTGAGTTCTATACCGTATACCCCGGAAGAATCTCTGAGGGCTATTCGTTATTTTTATACGGATTTGAAAGATCTCGTCTGGGGTCCCGCCGGTTTTTACGACGCCTTCAGTCTGGATGGAGAACCCTGGGTAGCGGATAAATACCTGGCCATAGACCAGGGACCGATAATTGTTATGATAGAAAATTACCGCAGCGGTTTAATATGGGACCTGTTCATGCAGAACGAAGATGTACAAAACGGGTTGAAGAAACTAGGCTTTACAACTCCGCATATACCATGAAAAGCATTACTAAATATTTGTTTTTCAGTATACTGATATTTCATATGATGTCCTGTAATTCCGAAAGTCAGGAAGTGCGTGTTATATTATTGCCCGATACCCAGACCTACGCGGAAAAATATCCCGAAATACTCCGTGCACAATTAGAGTGGGTAGTCAACAATGCCGGGAAAACAGACCTGGTCATACAACAGGGGGATCTTACCCAGAACAACAGCAAAGAAGAATGGGAGACCGTCCAGCAGGCATTTCGTATGCTGGACGGCAAAGTCCCCTATGTACTTGCGGTAGGCAATCACGATATGGGCAGCGCCCCGGGAAAATTTGCCGACGTGAGGAACACTACATTGTTCAACGAGTATTTCTCTTATTCCCGAATGTCAAAACTTCCGGGTTTCGGGGGCAGCTTTAAACCGGATACTGTGGACAATACCTGGTACGCGCTCCAAACCGGAAAAGTAAAATGGCTGGTACTCTCCCTGGAATTCGGTCCGAGGAACAAGGTACTGGAATGGGCGGGAAGGGTCATTGAAGAACATCCCGATCATCTGGTTATCATCAATACCCATAGCTATATGTATGCTGACAACACCCGGCAGGGCGAAGGTGACGACTGGCGTCCGCAGGCATATGGCGTAGGAGAGGATACGGGAGAAGATGCGGTAAATGACGGGGAAGATATCTGGCAGAAACTGGTAAAACGATATCCGAATGTGAGATTTGTCTTTTCGGGGCATGTCCTTCATGCCGGAGTCGGTACATTGGTCAGTATCAACGACGGGGGCTACCCGGTCTACCAGATGCTGGCCAATTACCAGGAAGGCGTTCAGGGTTCGGAAAAAGGAGGGAGCGGCTGGTTGCGTATCCTGGATATGGACTTAAAAGAAGGCACCCTTGACGTAAACACCTATTCTCCTTACCTCGATATGTATAAGGAAGACCCGGCACATCACTTTAGAATAAAAAATGTGCTTTTCGCTCCTGAAGGGTAGTGACCTTTGCATCCGAATGAATTTGTTTTACTAACTTGAAAAGCAAAAAAATAACCATGAACAATCGAACGGTCTTTCCGGTTTTGTGTTTTATGTTACATACGGTCCTGTCCTTTGCACAGGGGGACAGTTTATACCAAAAAAAACAATTCATTTATGAAAAAGACACCCTTTTATACCGCATTTCATATCCGGATAATTATACGGTAACCAAAAAATACCCGGTAGTACTTTTTCTCCATGGGGCAGGAGAACGCGGGAATGATAATGAAGCCCAACTTGCACACGGCGGTTTTCTTTTTCAGAAAGATACGGTAAGACAACAGTTTCCCGCTATTGTGATCTTTCCGCAATGTCCTGCAGAAGATTACTGGGCCAATACCAAAGTAAAACGAAACCGGACCCCATTGAAGATCAGGTTTCGTTACGGACGTAAACCCACAAAGGCGCTCGGCCTGGTCATGAAACTGATGGATAGCGTTACTGCAACGCCCTATGTGAAAAAAGACCAGGTGTACGTCATGGGATTATCCATGGGAGGAATGGGAACCTTTGAGCTCCTGTACCGCGAACCGGAGATGTTTGCTGCGGCTATCCCCATCTGCGGAGGAGGCAGACCTGCATCGGTAAAAAAATACGCTTCGGAAATCCCGCTATGGATTTTTCACGGGGCAAAAGACAATGTCGTAAATCCCATACTTTCCGTAAAAATGGTCGGTCGATTACTCCGGGAAGGTGGCAATCCGAAATTCACGCTATATGAAAATGCCAACCACAATAGCTGGGACCCCGCTTTTGCAGAACCGGAGTTGCTGCCATGGCTTTTCTCCAAGACTTTAACAAAATAAAAAGACAGTATGATAACTATAACCAGACGAATCAGTATACTCTCCCTTTTATTATCGGTGTTAATGTCCTGTACAGATAGCCCCGGGCAGGATAAAAAAACGGAAAATCCATATGCAGCAGAGGTTGATTCCGTTCTCGGACTTATGACCCTGGAGGAAAAAATAGGACAGACCGTTCTGTTTACCAGCGGATGGGACGTTACCGGGCCTTCAATGGATGATAATTATAAGGAATATTTGGAGAATGGTAGTGTAGGGGCGGTTTTTAATGCTTTTACCACCAAGTATAACCGGGAATTACAAAAAATAGCAGTAGAGCATACCCGGTTGGGTATTCCTTTACTCTTTGGCTATGATGTAATACACGGGCACCGGACAATTTTTCCCATTCCCCTGGGAGAATCTGCAAGCTGGGACCTTGAACTCATGGAAAAAACGGCGAGGATAGCCGCGGTGGAAGCTTCGGCAGAAGGGATTAACTGGACGTTTGCGCCTATGGTCGATGTAGCCAGGGATGCCCGGTGGGGCCGTATAGCGGAAGGAGCGGGGGAAGACACTTATCTCGGTTCACTCATTGCCAGGGCACGGGTGAAAGGCTTTCAGGGCAATGACCTGTCTGCCAGTAACACCATACTTGCATGTGCCAAGCATTATGCGGCATATGGAGCAGCCCTTTCGGGAAGGGATTACAATACCGTAGATATGTCCGAAAACGAATTGCGCACCACCTATCTGCCCCCGTTTGAAGCTGCGCTCGATGCAGGAGTGGCAACATTTATGAATTCCTTTAACGACCTGAATGGTGTACCGGCAACAGGAAATAATTTCCTGTTGAGAGATATACTTAAGGGCGACTGGGAATTTGACGGTTTTGTGGTAACCGATTATACTTCCATGAACGAAATGGTAGCACACGGTTATGCACGTGACGATAAGCATGCAGGAGAAATTGCCATGAGTGCAGGCGTGGATATGGATATGCAGGGCGGTATTTATATGAAGTACCTTAAAGAGTCCATAGGGGAAGGGAAAGTAAGTGAGACTGACCTGGATGATGCGGTACGCAGGATACTGGAAATGAAATTCCGGTTGGGATTGTTTGAAGACCCGTATCGCTATATGGATGAAACCCGGGAAAAAGAAGATGTTCTCAATAAAGAACACCTGGAAGTGGCCAGGGATGCCGCCAGAAAATCCATGGTATTGCTAAAGAATAGTAATGATGCGCTTCCCTTGCGTAAGGATAGTAAAGTGGCATTGATAGGCCCTTTGGTGAAAGATGAAAAAAATATTATAGGTAACTGGGCAGCAGCAGGCGACCGGGAAGGTACGGCCGTAAGTGTTTTTGAAGCATTTGAAGAAAGATTGGGGGCAGATAATTTTTTGTACGCGGAAGGATGTAAGGTGCTTGGAGAAGACGTATCCGGTTTTGATGAAGCCGTTTCCGTAGCCCGAAAAGCGGATATAGTGGTGATGGTTGTCGGAGAGCTGGAAGGGATGACCGGAGAAGCAGCCAGCCGTACCGATATTAATATTCCCGGCAGGCAAAAGCAGCTTATAGAAGCCGTAAAGGAGACCGGGAAACCGGTGGTACTGGTATTAATGAACGGCAGGCCTCTTACCCTTGAGTGGGAAAACGAAACCGTGGATGCCATACTGGAAGCCTGGTGGCCCGGAACCATGGGAGGACATGCCGTGGCAGACGTGCTTTACGGAGATTATAATCCCTCCGGTAAATTAACAGTAAGTTTTCCGAGGACAGTGGGACAATTGCCGTTGTTTTACAATCACAAAAATACGGGGAGGCCTATAAAACAGGAAGATCCGGATCAAAAATATGTCTCCAGGTATCTTTATACACCCAACACACCGTTGTATCCTTTCGGGTACGGGTTAAGTTATACTTCGTTTACTCATGAGATAACGACGGATAAAAGCAGGATAACACCGGGTGATACGCTTATCATAACGGCCAAAGTAACCAATACAGGAGAAAGAGACGGAGAGGAGATAGTGCAGTTATATGTGCATGATAAAGTGGCCTCCATAACCCCGCCGGTAAAGCAACTGAAAAGATTTGAGAAAATATTCCTTAAGAGAGGAGAAAGTAAAAATGTTGTTTTTTCTTTGTCCGCAGAGGACCTGAAGTTTTATGATCAGAACCTGGAATGGGTATATGAACCGGGAGAATTCGAATTTTTTGTAGGCGGAAGTTCGAACATGCAGTTTACACATACATTTGAACTTTTGGAGGAGTGATAACGAAAGAGCAAAGGAATAAAGAAAAAAACACCCCGGTTATGCCAGGGTGTTTTTTAAAGAATTGTGTCTCGTCCTGAAATAGCGTTACACTAAAATGAAAGTGTAATGAAAAAAGAACCACAGACGACTTATGTAAAGCGCACACAGAAAGACTATACGATGTCTTTTAAACTTCGAGTAGTGGGCGAAATAGAGCGCGGAGAGCTTACCCGATCACAAGCGTTAAGCAAATATGGGATTCAGGCTAAATCGACTATAGTGGATTGGTTGAAAAAATATGGTAATTTTGATTGGGATAATCAAAGTTATAACCCCATGCCCAAGAGTCCAGAACAACGAATCATCGAGTTAGAGCAAAAAATAAAGCTCTTAGAAAAACAGAAAGCCCGTGCAGAGCATATCGCCGAACGAGCAGACAAAAAGGCTATTTTGTTCGATATGATGATAGAGCTTGCTGAAAAAGAATATAACATTCCTATCAGAAAAAACTCCAAACCCAAGTAATCGATATGTTTAGGGCATATTATGATGAAAGTATCTCATCGACCTGTGAGTTACTTGGGGTCAGCAGGCAGGTGTATTACAGAGCAATTACATCCAGAAAAAAACGGCAAGCCACGGCCGAAAAAGTCCTCGAACTGGTCAAAGAGGTCCGTATGGAACTTCCTAAGGTTGGAACAAGGAAGCTGTACCATATCTTACAAGACCCCTTACAAGATCTGTCCGTAGGGAGGGATCGTTTATTTGCTATACTTAAGGCTAATCATTTGTTGATAAAGCACAAGCGAAGTTACCATATAACCACCAACTCGCACCATCGCTTCAAAAAGCATAAAAACCTGATCGAAGATAAGGTTATTGATAGACCAGAACAACTATGGGTAGCGGATATTACCTATATAGGAACCAGGCAAAACCCCATGTATTTATCGCTTATCACAGATGCATATTCCAAAAAGATTGTTGGATACTCCCTATCCAATACCTTGGAAACAGATAGCTCTGTTAAAGCATTAAAATTTGCTATTAAAAACAGAAGTTACCCTAAAAAGCGATTAATACATCATTCCGACAGAGGTTTTCAATATTGCAGTAAAGAGTACCAGAAAATATTGGCGAAAAACCACATAAAATGCAGTATGACTGAATCCTATGACCCTTATCAAAATGCTGTTGCCGAACGTATCAATGGTATTTTAAAGCAGGAGTTCTTGATCGATATCCAAAAGTTAGATATCAATACCGTGAAACAAATCGTGAAACAAAGTATCGCTATTTACAACGCAAAAAGACCACATCTGTCATGTGCTATGAACACGCCAGAAGACATGCACAAACAAAATGAAGTAAAAATAAAATCGTACAAAAAGAAAATATCCCATCAAACGATCGTTTGATGGGATATTTAGTATTTTTAATCCTGTTAATCCTGTAACGCTTTTTTAGGACGCTACA